>JBOGUK010000161.1:0-26729 GCA_050695915.1 Anaerolineales bacterium | reverse complement strand
GGATACTGTCCGAGATCTGGAATACTGGCGACAAAACCCCAATCCTGCTTGAAGACTTCAAGAGTGCCGGAGCCTGCTGACAGGCCGCCAAAAAAGAATGCTCCATCCGGCGCGGTGACCAGTGTTTGATCCGGGCCGCAGCCTTTTAGTGTGACGGCAACGCCATCCAGGGGGCTTTGTGAGAGACCGGCATATACCACGCCTTGCACGATTCCCCCGAGGAGGTCTTCAAAGTTGGGAACGATGACGTATGTCTCAGCATAATTACCCCAAGCGCCACTATTGCTCAAGGCGCGCACCTGCAAGGTGTATTCTCCAGGACCGGGCGGAGTCCAATCGCGGGTATCAGTGAGCAGCCCCTCATTATCGGGTGGTCCGGGAGAGCTTTCAACAATTTCATCATTCACCGAAAATTCCAGTTCGGCGATGCCGCTTGGGTCGCTGTGATGCGAGACAAGTTGTACGGCTGGAAGTTCGGAATCCGCCTCGGTGTTTGGAGGCCCAGGATTTCTTTCGACAATGGTGCCAGGCAACGGAGCATCGAACCAGGAAACTGGCAAGCCGCCCGCTGCGCCACCTGCGCTATTGATCTGGGACTGCGGCGCGCAAGCCGCGAGCAAAATTGCGAACAGGAAAAGCGGGATTATTTTTTTCATCATGCCCTCCATCAATTGGGCTCAAAATATTGGATTTCCAGCTCGATGTTGTCGTACAGCGAATAGCAGATCTTGATATCCCAGCCCGGCTCAAAAATGTGGCTATTGTACAAGTTACCCAAATCAGCAATGAAAATGAAACCATGGTTGGTGCTTGGGTTTTCCATCCACCCCAAGACGGCACCAGTTACATCGATGGTCTTGTCTCCAGACCACGGCGAGCCCGCGCTGGTATAAGCAGTGTAGTAAGGCCCAAGGGTATCGGGGTTGATGAAGTGGCCACTGCTCAAAGCCGTCCAATCCGATTTGGCCTTGCCAATTCGGGTAGCACATGATCCTGGGTTGTAATTCACCGCCACGTCGAAAGGAAAGCCGTATTTAACGCCCACTTGTGTAAATTTAAGAGTTGCCCGATGCAAAACAGCTTCCTGCGGAATTGAGAAGTTGGTGAATTTCGCGGCAGCGGTCCCACCGCCCTGTTTTATATCGCAGTAGTCATCATCCGCAAACAGGAAAAAACCTACCGCTATTTGGGAACCAGTGGGCTTGAGCCGAAATGCGTCAGCCCAATTGTCACAGCCTTCATTGATCCACATGCCCTCGCTAGACAGCCAATATGTCGGAGTGAGAACCAGCTTTTCAGGTTCCGGGGGATCCCCGCACCAGGTGGTCACGTCGGAATTAACCTTGCCAAAAGCAGGATTTTCGATATAGGCTCGCACGCCATAACACTTGGCACCCCAGGGAAGCGCAACCGCGGTTACCTTTTGACCCGCATTTGGGATGTCTTTCATATAGACATCGGAACCCATTGGCCCTTTTTCGAAAATCTCGTAACCACCGATCTCATTCGCCTGAGCACATGAAGTGTTGGGCCAACATATTTTTGGCTCCCATTCCCAAACCAAGATGTAATACTGTTTCATCTGGGCGTTAATTAATTCATCACAGAGGATGTTGATCGAAGATATCGTGGTGTTGTGTTGAATGCACTCAGCAACGGTCTCCGCTTCACGCAAAGCAAATGGCGCAGGAACCTGCAAATCTTCATCCGGAGGAAGGCCACCACCCCCCAATGGTTTTTGTTCAGGGAGCCCATCCATATAGAAACCTGCTGCGGCAATCACTATCGCATCCGGGATCTGGGCGAAATTCAGATTGGTTTGCCCTGCGCCCAGGTATTTCAGCGTGCCACCCTGCCAACCCCAGCACTCCATCTGGAGATTAAGCTGCTGCTCTGAAGGAAACAAGGTTTGCAGCCATTCATCATTGGGAAAAAAAGAAAATGGATCTGCAGGTGTCTTTTGCCATATGTCGCCCCCCAAGGATTCATAGCAATAGGCTTTATCGACCTCTTCAAGAGGCGTGAATTGCCAGTGGATAACCAATTCGGGACGGCTTGGCGGTTCTCCCGCTCCATCGTCTTCCTCGCCCCCCGTCACTGGACTGGGAGGAAGGATCACAGGTTGCCCTTCGCTCAGGGGAAGTTGAGGGTCAAGACCCGGGTTGGCTCCTTGCAAATCAATCACTGGAACGCCCAGTTGGGCACCGATATCTGCAAGCGATTGACCGCCAGCAGCCGAAAGCTGGCTGAATCCAGCGGCGCTTACGTTGATGATGAGAGACTGAGATTGCCCAGTCACTCCTTCGGTATCACTTGCGGTAACAAACAGGGAATGTACGCCAGGGTTCCCAGCTTCCCAATCCCAAGAAACCTTAAAAGGCATGGCGCTAGCTTCAACATTTTCGACCGCCACCATTTCGCCATCCACCCAAAGCTGCACTGAAGCGAGTGGCGATGGGCTCCAGGCTTGCGCCAAAATCGAAAGCGGTTCACCCTGAGTCGCGGAAGCCCCATTGGCGGGCGTGATGAGATCCACAAGGACCGGTGATGTGCGCGTTCCTTCAAGCGCGACATTGCGGGAGCGAAACCAAAGGAAAAAGCCCGCCGCCGCGGCCGCCAAAATCAACGCTAGAATGAGCAACACGCGCAATTTCATCTAGACCTCCCGCTTTATGGCCATTGGCAGGGGTCAGGTTTAGAAGCGCCTGACTTTGCACCACACCAGGGACCAGCGCCGAAATTGTTTGTTGCCTACGAACTGGTTGGGGTTGCCCGCCTTAAGCTGCCATTCAAAATTACCGTCACCTTCGCCCAAAGGGAAGGTCCACGTACCCGAAGCATTCTGGCCGCCATTCGAGAGCGTCCCCTCAATGACGATCATTTGCACGCCTTCACCGAATGAGCCACTTATCTGGTTGCCTGACTGTGTGATCGTCACAACGTATGTGTTATTGCCCCACCACATCGTCCAGATCCCATTCCAGTTCCATGCTGGCTGCGTAGGTACAGGCGTTGGCGGCTGAGTCGCCTGGGGCAAGCCATCTTCGCTCTGCGGTGTTGCGTAGGCAACTGCGCCAGCTGCAGCGGTCTGTAATTCACTAATCTGTTGAGTTTGCGCGATGGCGGTATCAACTGCACTTTGGGTATTTGCACCAGAGCAAGCCGCGACGATCAAAGATAACAACAACCAGGTAGCGAGCTGATTGACCTTGCCGCTGGCAGTCATATTCGTGTGCATGCACTCCTTCTCGTAACATGCAAGCAATGAGCAGCCGGGTTATCGAGAATAGCTTTTATTCTCCTTTGTTTTCGTCGGACAACTTGCCTTTGGCATGTTCACTTTCCGGAAGTTCGCGGTTAACTTCAAAAAATAACCTTTCGGCGCCATGATCCTGGCCTTCAGTTCCCTCCTCAGAGGGTTTCTCCCAGTTGATCGTCCAGCGCTCGAGGGTGATGATAGTGACCATGTGGCGGATGGTACGTCGCATACTGGCTGGTGGTTTGCGGTTTCACAATAGCACACAGGGGTTCTGAAAAACATGACATTTCTTGCAAAAATATGGGGCTTACAAGAATGAAAGGGGTACAACCTTTTTGTCGGGCTAACGGCAGCTACGGTATTATAAAAGACAACGACAGCAATCCGATCCGGATTGCCTGGGGCCAAGGAGCCAAATGCCCCCAAATACCGACGCCGCATTGTTGGATGCTTTCACCACATTTGGAGACCTATTTAAATACTTGCGCCGTCGCGCGCAGATCACGCAGCGCGAACTGGGCATCGCCGTCGGCTACAGCGAAGCCCACATCAGCCGCCTGGAAAACAACCACCTGCCGCCGGATCTAGCAGGACTGGTAGCCCTCATCGTTCCCGCCTTGGGGTTACAGGAAAAGCCTGAGACGCTGGACAAGTTAGTGGAGCTTGCCAACCGGGCGCGGGGCGAAGTAGTTTCAAAGCTGAATGTCTCCATACAGCGGGTGACCAAACAGGAAATCGTGCAGGAGGTAGGCGCTCTGGAAAACATTCCCCCGTCACCTGCTGTTGAGCTGCCGCGCCAGGCTGATCTGGATAAGCTCCGCCACCGGTTGGATAATGAGCGCATTGTTGTGCTAACGGGTATACCGGGCGTGGGCAAAACAGTCCTAGCCTCCACATTGGCGCAAGCCTGGGCGAAAAAGGGAGGTGTATTCTGGCTGAGTCTCGTTCCCAGGGGAAACACGTCACCCGAGTCGCTAATTCATCAGCTGGCTCTGTTCATCCTCGATCAAGGCGAGGAAATGGTGAGCCCCATTTTTCGCCTTGAAAAGGACAGCCCCTCTCCTTCCCTGGAACAACAAACAGGGTTGGTCGCAAAAGGCTTGGACAGACCTACATATTTACTTTGTTTTGACGAAGCGCATTTCTTGAGTCATGAGCCAGCCACAATGGATTTACTCATGCGCTTGATGCGGACCACTCGTGCGCACTATTTACTAGTCAGCCGCGAAAACCTTCCCTTTCCCGGAGTTGGGCATATACTGCTTTCCGGTTTGGGCGCTGAAGAGTCGGGGGAATTGGTTCGTCGTTTTGGCATGAATTTGGATTCGAAACAGCTGGCGCGCCTCTTGGCGAAAACAGATGGGAATCTAATTCTGCTGCGGCTGGTCATCGGCACCCTGCCTGATCAGCCCGAAGACCCTGGCGTATTCATCGATCACCTTGAGACTCAGCCCCAAGTGACGACGTTCCTATTGGAATCGGTTTTGAACGGCTTATCCGCGTCCAGTTGGGAGCTGCTCAGATTACTGTCGGTGCTCCGCCATCCTATTGACCTCCTAGTTGCCGCAGTGGCCGACTTAACTCAATCCAGTCTGAAAGATTTTTCTTTGCAGTCTGCTTTAGCCAAGCTGGAGCAGAGGCATCTGGTAAATAATGCCTCTTACGCCACTCTACATCCAGTAATTCGCGATCATGTTTGCGCGGTTTTGGCTGCCGATCCCTCCAAAGCCAAAAGCGTTCACATCCTGGCTGCCTCTTTGTATGACCAAGCGGATGGCGATATCGTGGAGGCTGCGTATCACTATCTACAGGCCGGCGATCTAGAACGCGTAACCGATGTTCTGGCAGATCAAGCCGAGAACCTGATCGTGCGTGGGTTGGGCGATGCCGCCCTGCAAGTCGTGGATGAGGCGCTTCCCCGCGTGCGACGCCTGGGGGCAGACGGCCAAATCATGTTGCGCCATCTACTGAGCCTACGAGGCGAGCTGCTGGTCTCCACCCCGCGGGCCGAGGAGGCCGAGATGGCTTTCCGGGAAGCCTATGCGCTCTCGCGGCAAGCTTCGCTGGAACCCGGACCTCGCATTCAATTGGCCTCGAACCTGGTCAATGCCCTGCTTCACCGGGCCAGGCCCGATGAAGTTTTGGACATTTGCAAAGAGATCACCGAAGCAACCGCCACCAGCGGCGGCGTGTTAGCGGCCCAACTTGCCGCGCATGAAGCGCGGGCTTATCTGATGCTGTCAAAATTTGAAGAAGCTGAAAAGGCGGCCCAGCGTTCGCTGGAGCAGGCCCGGGGATTCGAAAATATTACACCCAGGCGCGTATTTCGGATTCGAGCTTCTGCCCTCGCCATCCAAGGAATCGTCCAGCACTTGCGGCGCGAATATGACGCCGCGGTGGTTTCTTTGCTCGAAGGAATTACGGCGGCGCGGTTAGCCGGTTCGCAGCAACTCGAATACCGAACATTATTCAATCTAGCGAATCTTTACTACGATCGGGGCGACCTTGATTCTGCCCAGCAAAGCCTTCAAGAGGTCTTGGCCGGGTTCAGATCCTTAGGCGACAGTTTTTCTGAGGCGCGGGCGCTGAACAGCTTGGGCAGCATCAGCTACGTCATGGGTGACTTGGATGAAGCGCTGGAAAATGCGCAACAGTCGTTGCAAATTAAGGAGCAAATTGGCGACACCCAGGGAATTGTTTATGCAAAAAACCTGAAGGTGAACGCCTTACTCGCCCGCGGCGACCTCAAGGAGGCCCTGGAGTTTGCCCGCCAAGTGGTCAGTGAACTCGGGATTACCCAGGAACCACGCGCCCAAGGTGCCGCGCTGGACACACTTGCCCTTGCGGAAATCATGATGGGGGATCATGGCGCGGCTTTGGCTACCCTCGAGCGAGCCGAAAATCTTCCAGGCGCAAAGGATGGCAGGATACTAAGCTATTTGTTCAATCACCGGGCCCTGGCCCTTGTTTGCAAAGGCGAACTGCAAAAAGCGGAAGAAATCTTGTCTCTCGATCTTCCGGCTCAAGGCGAACCCGAGATCGATCTTGAACGGGAGCTAATCCTGGCCATAGTGCTGTTGGCGAAGGGGGATAAAACCGGTTGTTTTGAAGCGGCTAAACAAATTGTGCAACACGCCGAAAAGATGGGCTACCGGTTGCACGCCGAGTTTGCGCAGCGCCTTGCCGGATTTTCCGGCTCCGTACCCTTGGCAGCGCTGCCGCGCCACGTTTTCGCTCTGGCTTAGCCCGACCTCCCCAGCAGGAACAACTTGTTAAAAAGTGAAGGCAGGGCTTCTTGGAGTTGCTCTGAAGTCCTGCCTTCAATCCTGTAAACGTACCTGGTCGTTTTCTGTTACATCATTTCGTGCACGGACTATGGCTCGATGGCCACTAATGCCTGCCAGGTTTCTGGGCCCACGATGCCGTCGACTGTCAGATCGTACTCGTCCTGGAAATCGAGGACGGCGTTATTCGTGATGGGCCCAAAATCGGCATCAACTTCAACGTTGCCGTAACCAAACTTATCGCGTAGCAATCTCTGCAGGGCACGCACGGCTTGGCCGGTATCACCCTGCTCAAGAGTCCTGCCCTGGATCAATGCGCCCCAGGTCTGCGGGCCAACGATGCCATCGGCACCCAGGTTCTTGGCATTCTGAAAAGCAATCACCTGCTGTCGGGTTTCCGGGCCGAAAATTCCATCAACTGTAAGGTTATAGCTGTGCGAACGCAGCAAATGCTGGATCGCATAAACTTCCGGCCCAGTGTCTCCATTGCGAAACAGCGGCCATCCAGGAACTTCGTAAGGTGTCTCGGTTGGGTCCGCAGGGGGCGGGTTTGTCGCAGTGGCTTGCGGAGGCGAAGTTGACGTTGGCGTGTTAAGGACCTCGGTGCTCGTTTCGGTTGGAGTGGGATCTTCGGTGTTTGTGGCTTGGGCGAGCAGCGTGAGCTGGACAGCCAGGGCCATGGCGGTGCTCTGCGCATCGGCGGCTGCCGACCCGCAGGCACCCAGAAATAGGGAAACCAAGACAAAGAGTATTAGAAGATTCTTCACGGCTCCTCCTTTATAAAGAGCAAAATCGGCCAAGCGAGGGCCGTCTGTTATTGGAGTCCAATCTGCTTATTTTCCTTCAAAATTGGGCGCCGGGCGGCAAATCGTCCTTACAGAAAATTAAGATTCCTTAAATGGAACAATTAAAGTTGAAGGCGGACCCTGTGAAAAGATCCCTTCGTTTGTGATAACGAAGAGGGGTCTAGGCTCTATTACGCTTGGGTTACACCGCTGCGAATGGCGTTCTTCACTTCGGCGATTGCCTGTGTGACGTGAATATCCCGCGGGCAAGCTTCGGTGCAGTTGAACGCTGTGCGGCAGCGGAATACGCCGCCGTGGTTGCTTAGGATTTGCAGGCGGTCAGCGGCCGCGGTGTCGCGGCTGTCGAAAATGAAGCGGTGTGCATTCACGATGGCAGCGGGGCCCACATACTGATCATCCGACCAAAATACGGGACAAGCAGTGGTGCATGCCGCGCACAAAATACATTTGGTCGTGTCGTCGTAGCGTTCGCGCTGTTCGGGACTTTGCAAGCGCTCCTTGCCATCAGCGGGTTCCGCCTCGTTGACAAGATAGGGCATCATGGCCTTGTAGCTGTCAAAGAAAGGTTCCATGTCCACGATCATGTCTTTGAGCACCGGCAGCCCAAGGATCGGCTCAACGGTGATCTCGCGCCCGACATCTTTCACTAGCACTTTGCATGCCAGCAGGTTGCGCCCGTTGATGCGCATGGCATCCGAGCCGCACACGCCGTGGGCACAGGATCGCCTGAATGAAAGCGTTCCATCCATGTGTGCTTTCACATGCTCAAGCAAGTCGAGGACGCGGTCCGTAGGCTCGGCTTCCACGTTGTAGGTATCGTATGACGGGGCGATGCGGCCGGCCTCGGGGTTGTATCGGAAGATGCGCAGGAAAACAATCATTTAGTAAACTCGCTCCATCGGTTGGTACTTGGTGACCGATACCGGTTTGTAATCCAAGCGCACCTGGTCGCCTTCCAGCCAGGCCAGCGTGTGTTTCATCCAGTTCGCATCATCACGTTTGGGGAAATCTTCGCGGGCGTGGGCGCCGCGGCTCTCTTCGCGGGCGATGGCTGAAACTGCGGTTACCAGAGCGGCGTCTAGCAGGCAGCCGAGTTCCCAGGCATTCAGCATATCGGTATTGAAGCGGCGACCCTGGTCATCGATAGAAACATTTTGGTAGCGCCCGCGCAGTTCGCGCAGCTTTTGTTCGGCGCTTTGCATCGCGGCGGCGGCCCGAAAAACACCCACCTTATCCATCATCGTAAGCTTCATTTCTTCAGAGATGGTTGCTATTTTTTCAGTCTGACTCTTTATAAAGAATTTGTCGAGCTGCTGCCGAGTGAACGCGGTGGGGTCATCTTCAAGCGCTTTGAATTGCGCACCTTTGGCAAATTCGGCAGCACGCTTGCCGGCCTGCTTGCCGAAAACAACAATATCTACGAGCGAATTGGTTCCCAGGCGATTGGCGCCGTGCACGGAAACGCAGGCGGCCTCGCCGGCAGCATATAAGCCTGGCATCACTGTATTCTTAGAATCGATTACGACCTCGCCATACGTGTTCGTCGGGATGCCGCCCATCGCGTAGTGTGCGGTAGGTTGGACCGGCATGGGTTCTTTGATGGGGTCTACATTTAAGTAGGTGCGCGCAAAATCCACGATGTCGGGAACCTTTTGCAGTAATTGCTCCCCGGTGACACGATACGGCTGTCCGTCCGGGTTGGTGCGGCCGTCCAATTCTGAATATTTATTCACGATCTCCGGGCGCATGTCGAGATGCAGGTAGCGCTTGCCGCCGATCCCATTTCCGTCGCGGATTTCGAGATACATGGAACGGCTGACGACATCCCGCGAGGCCAGATCTTTGACCGTCGGCGCGTAACGTTCCATGAAACGCTCCCCTTTGCCATTGATCAGCACGCCACCCTCGCCGCGCACGCCTTCGGTGATAAGAATTCCCATGCGGCGGATGCCAGTGGGATGGAACTGGAAGAATTCCATGTCCTCCATAGGGATGCCGCGGCGCAGGCAGATGGCCATGCCATCGCCTGTATAGGTATAAGCGTTTGAGGTGACTTCCCAGGCGCGCCCGTAGCCGCCGGTGGCGAAGACAACTGCCTTGGCGTGAAATACATGCAGATCCCCTGTTGCCAGTTCCACGGCGACCACGCCATTGGCAACGCCATCGCGCACCAATAGGTCCAGCACCTGGAATTCATCGTAAAAGCGAACCTTGTTTTTGATGCACTGCTGGTAAAGCGTTTGCAGGATCATGTGACCGGTGCGATCTGCGGCGTAACAGGAGCGCATGACTGGTTTCTTGGTTTCATTATTCGTATGTCCGCCGAAGCGGCGCTGAGCAATGCGACCATCCTCCGTACGTGAGAAAGGGAGACCCATGTGTTCCAACTCGTAAACAAGCTCCACGGATTGCGCACACATGAACTCAATAGCGTCCTGGTCGCCCAAATAATCGCTGCCTTTGACTGTATCAAAGGTGTGCCATTCGACCTTATCAGGCTCCAGGTTCCCCAGGGCGGCGCCGATGCCGCCCTGCGCGGCGCCGGTATGCGAGCGGGTGGGGTACAGCTTGCTAAGCACGGCCGTATCTGCACCGCGAGAAGCATATAAGGCAGCCATCAACCCGGCCCCGCCCGCGCCTACAATGACCACTTCATGCTGATGATGTTGGACCACGGCTCTTAAGCCAGTTCAGGCCGCGCGCCCTTGACCAGGGCGATGGTGCCAATGATGGTGACGGCCAGCCAGAAGATGAACAAAAGGATCGACCAATTGCGCCGGGCGCGGTCGGTGTGAGCAAAATCAAAAAGCACCTGGCGCAGGCCGTACATTCCGTGCGCAAAGGTGAACCCGAGAAGGAAAAGGTCGTAGATCACCCAACCAATGTTGGCCAGCCGCAGGGCTACGTAATTGATATCGATCGCATGCACGCCGACGATCACATCTTGCAACACCACGTGGAACCAGGCCAGCGGAATCAGCAGGATTCCGCTATAGCGCATCCAGCGCCAGGCGATGGCGTCGAATGTGGAGGTTAATTCCTTTGTGCGCGTTGACATCAACCTAACTCAACGAGTGCCAGAACATCGATCCCGAAATTGTGCTTTAGCATGGAAAGGAACATCCAACCCGCGGCGGGCGCCCATAAGAACACGCTCAAGACGAAGGAAAAGCGCACAGAGCTACGCGTGAACTTCACTGTCCATTTGGCCGGCAGCCATAGGTCGACGATCGCAAGGCGAATCCCATTCACGCCGTGATAAATCACTGCGAAAACCAGGGCGATCTCGCCGAGCATAAAGGGCGTGCTGCGGTAGATGGCAATAGCGTGTTCGTAAAGCGAAGGAAAGAAGTAGACGGTGGACGTGTCCAGAATGTGAATGATGAGAAAGAGCAGTGTACCTAAACCGGTTAAGCGATGGAGAATAAATGCGTAGTGACCTTCTCTCCCCATGTACAGCGCGTAGCCCGTTACTGTTTTCTTTATTGTTGAGGAAGTTGCCGCCAAGAGATTCTCCTGCGTTGCGCGCGCATTATAGCATCGCGAGTGCAGTTTCTTTGATTTGCATTCCGTCAATCCTCATAGGATTGCTTGCATATGGTTGGACTCCGTTGGACCCATTGTGGCCCACACAATAAGGATTATGTCTTTTACTTTCACTTGGTTCGGACATGGGACTCAGGGTTTCCAAATAAGGAATCATAGGATTGTTGTCGACCCTTTTTTCAATAACAACCCTGCTTCCTCAAAAAGGTCGGTGAAGTCGAGGCGGATTTCGTCCTGGTGAGCCATGGACACGGCGATTACGTGGAGGACCTTGAGGATCTTGCCAAGCGCACCCGAGCGTTGGTGATAGCCAACGACGAGATTTCTCGCTGGTGCGAAGCAAAAAGATTAAATACTCACGGGCAGCACATTGGCGGTAGCCACTTACACCCCTTTGGGACCGTGAAACTGACGCCTGCGATGCATGGCTCTGAGCTGCCGGATGGCTCCGATGGTGGGAATCCCGCCGGCTTCCTGATCACAACACCGGATGGACAAAAGATATATACGGCCTGCGATAAAGGCTTTTTCGGCGACATGAAATTGATCGGAGACGAAGGGCTGGATTTGGCGGTCCTGCCTATAGGCGATAACTACACCATGGGACCTGATTCAAACAGGATGGGGACGCTTGGGCTGAACGCGTTCGCAAGGAAACCAAGAGTCAGGTCCATGTAATGAAACCGGGGGAAAGTCTTACGCTCTAAATCAATCGAATCAAGTCGGCTATACTTTTCATAGGAGAACAACATGTTCGAAAATATGCGCGCCAGACGCGAAGAAGAAGAAAAGATCCGCAGCGAGGGAAGACTGCCTCCTGGTCAGGCGCTCACTCAAAAATTCCCCGTCCTGCACTATGGACCGATCCCGCGTTTCAATCCCGCCACCTGGGACCTACGGGTTTGGGGAGAAGTGGAAGAAGAGGTGCGTTGGGATTGGGGCGAGTTCGCCAAGCTGCCGCGTAAATCACTAACCATGGATATCCATTGCGTGACGCGCTGGAGCAAGTTCGATACGACGTGGGAAGGCGTGTCGCTGAATGACCTGGTCGATCAGAAGATCATCAAACTAAAACCAGCAGCGAAGTACGTGTTGCAGCAAGCCGAGTACGGCTTCACTGTGAACGTCCCCATCGAAGTCGCGCTGGCGGATAACTTCCTGCTCGCTGACAAATTCAACGGCGAACCGCTGACGCCGGACCACGGGTACCCACTGCGGGCTGTGGTCGGATTTATTCAGGGACGTGAGGAATTGGAAACCCCGTACTTCTGGAAGGGCGCAAAATGGCTGCGCGGGCTGGAGTTTCGCGCGGAAGACCAACTCGGATTTTGGGAACAGGCTGGTTACCACAATCAGGCCAACGTTTGGAAAGAACAGCGTTTCGCCCGCGGAGGCTTCTAGTCCACTTGCAAGGGGATTCGTGCAGTTAATGCTAGGAAAATGAAACTGGTTGCATCCGCAGTTTTTGGGGTTTGCGCACTGGTTGTGAGCGCTTGCTCGCCGGAGGCGGTTGTGAAGGAATCAACGCCTTTGCCAACACCGGCGCCAACGCGAACTTCACCGCCTGCTACTACTGCCGAAGCGGATACCGAAACCTGCATTGAAGACAAGGGGGAAGTAGAGCAAATAATCATCGATTC
The DNA here is from genome assembly GCA_050695915.1 of Anaerolineales bacterium. Classification (GTDB taxonomy): domain Bacteria; phylum Chloroflexota; class Anaerolineae; order Anaerolineales; family UBA11579; genus JAMCZK01. Next base: position 14,194 of record JBOGUK010000161.1, on the reverse strand, counting down.
CGAATATTTCGAGCCGGGCTTCCGCTTTTGGATCTACACGCCTCCCTGTTACGAAAGCCGTGAGTCCGCGCATTATCCCGTTCTGTATCTCATCCACGGGCAAACATTTAGCGAGGACCAGTGGGACCGCATCGGCGCCGACGAAGCCGCCGATATATTGATCTCCTCTGGGGAGGTTGCGCCCTTCATCATTGTAATGCCGCATGATCACAATTCGCTGCGGCCCACGGTTGGATTCTTCGACGACGCGGTCCTTGAAGAGCTGCTGCCCTGGGTGGACGAAAATTACCGCACTATCCCCGAGCGCGAATACAGGGCCATCGGTGGGCTTTCGCGCGGGGCCTCTTGGGCCATCCATTTCGCTCTGACCAATCCTGATCTTTTCGGCGCGCTCGGCGGGCACAGCCCGCCGGTGTTTATCGAAGAAGCCAATAAGGTTACTGGCTGGTTGGAGGCGATACCCAGCGAGATGATGCCTCGCCTCTGGCTGGATATCGGGGAACGCGACCTGCAGAACATTATGGATTCGGCTGTCTGGTTTGAATCCGTGCTAGAAGACCTTGGAATTCCTCACGAGTGGCACCTATTCAGGGGGAATCATGACGAAGAATATTGGAGCAACCACGTGAAAGAGTACCTGAGATGGTATGCGGACAATTGGTAGTCCGTAAACAAGTACACAAGTAGACAAGGAGTTGGAGAGAACCGTTCCTTGTTTACTTGTGTACTGTTTATTTATGCATCGTTTTCCTCTTATAATCTCAATATGCCTCTTTCCCGCGAAGATGTTGAACATATTGCGCTGCTCGCCCGCTTGCATTTGACCGAAGAAGAAAAAGAGCGCTACAGAGAACAGATCTCCAACATCCTGGATCACATCAGCAGGTTGCAGCAGGTCGATACGCGCGATGTTTTACCGATGAGCAGCGTGGTGGTGGAGCGAAGCCGCTTGCGCGAAGACGAACCCGGGCCAGCCATGTCGCGCGAGGATCTGCTCAGCAACGCGCCCGAGGTGGTCGACAACCAGTTCCGCGTCCCTCCCGTGCTGGGCGAATAATCAGTGGCAGAGTTGCACAAGCTCACGGTTACACAGGCAGCCAAGGGATTGCGGCGCGGAGATTTTTCCAGCCGCGAACTGACCGTTGCCTATCTTTCGCGAATAAAAAAACATAACCCGCGCCTTAATGCCTTCCTGCATGTAGCAGAAGAAAGCGCGCTCAAAGAGGCCAAGGCGGCCGATAAACGATTAGCCAAAGCACGCAAGTCGAAATCAAAAACAAAACTCCCCAGACTGCTGGGCGTGCCTATTGCGGTGAAAGATGTGCTCGCGGTGGCCGGCATGCCGGCTACCTGCGGCTCGCGCATCCTGGAGGGATTTATCCCGACGTATGACGCGACCGCAGTTCAGCGCTTGCGTGAAGCCGGGGTCGTTATCCTGGGAAAAACCAATACGGATGAGTTCGCCATGGGGTCTTCGACTGAGAATTCTGCTTACGGCGTTACGCGTAATCCGTGGGACGACGAGCGCGTGCCTGGTGGCTCCAGCGGGGGGAGCGCGGCTGTGGTGGCCGCGGGGTTGGCCTCCGCCGCTCTGGGAACGGACACCGGCGGCTCGGTACGGCAACCCGCCGCACTGTGCGGGCTTACGGGCTTAAAACCCACCTATGGGCGCATTTCGCGATATGGCCTGATTGCGTTCGGCTCGTCCCTGGACGTAGTGGGCGTACTGTCGCACAATGTCGAGGATGTAGCCGCCATTTTGAATGTGATGGCTGGATACGACGAGCTGGATGCCACCACCCTGGAGTCAAAGCCACCGAAACTTAAACAGAATGGCAAGCCATCCATCAAGGGGCTCAAGATCGGCGTGCCTAAAGAATATTTCATTGAGGGTCTGCAAATTGATGTCGAGACGGGTGTGAGGGCGGCGATCGCAGAACTCGAAAAGCTGGGCGCAAAAGTGAAAGAGATCAGCATGGTGCACACCGAGTACGCGCTCCCGGTCTATTACATCATCGCTCCCGCCGAAGCCTCGGCGAACCTGGCGCGCTTCGATGGCATCCGCTATGGATTGCGAGTGAAAGACGAGAACCTCATCAACATGTTCAGTAATACGCGCGGCAAAGGCTTCGGTCCCGAGGTCAAGCGGCGCATCATGATCGGCACCTACGCCTTGTCTGCGGGGTATTACGAAGCCTATTATGGACAGGCGCAAAAAGTGCGCAGACTAATAGCGCGTGACTTTGAGGAGGCTTTCAAACAGGTGGATTTGATCGCCGCACCGGCCACGCCCAAGACCGCGTTTAGAATCGGCTCACACGGGGACGACTCGCTAGAGATGTACCTAGAAGATGTATTTACGCTGCCTGCCAGCCTTGCCGGGGTTCCTGGGCTCTGCCTACCCGCGGGTTTCGATAGCCAGGATCTGCCCCTTAGCTTGCAATTGATTGGGCCGCATTTTGCCGAGGAGCGTTTGTTGCAGGTGGGGAATGCCTTCCAAAAAGCCACCGACTGGCATACCATTACCCCTATGGACAAGTGGGGATGATTAATACACCGACCACCAGCTGGCTGCGGAATATTCCGAAGCCGATCCAGGAGCGCATGCAGTTCCTCGAGGAGCGTGACGCCAAGGACCGCAAGGATGGCACCGCGCACATCAAGCGCCTGCGCCAGATCCCGCCGGAGACTGGAATGCTGCTTGCACTGCTGGCGTCCAGCGCTCCTAACGGACAGGTGCTCGAGATCGGCACCAGCGGCGGATATTCCACGCTCTGGCTGGCGCTGGCCTGCAGAAAACGCGGCGACCGCGTAACAACGTTTGAGCTACTTCCGGATAAGGCAGACATAGCGCGTGAAACCTTTGCCAAGGCGCAGGTCGACGATGTGGTCGACCTTGTACACGGCGACGCGCGTTCACGCATCAAGGACTACGAGGAAGTTTCCTTCTGTTTCCTGGACGCCGAGAAAGAAATGTACACAGAGTTTTACGACGAGATTGTCATCAATCTCGTGCGCGGCGGTATCCTGGTTGCCGACAACGTGGTCAGCCATCGTGAGGAACTGGCCGAGTTTATCGAAGAGGCTCGCCGCGATAAGAATATGGATTCTGTTTTGCTGCCTGTCGGTAAGGGATTGCTGGTGAGTGTGAAGCGCAAATGAGTGATGGCTGAGCCGCTAAAGATCATCATCCCGATGGCAGGCTTCGGCACGCGGCTGCGCCCACACACCTGGAGCCGGCCGAAACCTTTGCTTAGCGCGGCGGGCGATACCGTGCTGGGGCACGTGCTCAAGCTGCTGCAGACCGCGCCCGGAGCCGAGCAAGCGGAATTCATTTTCGTCGTTGGTTACTTGGGGGATCAGGTTCAGAAATACATGAAAGCCGAACATCCCAAGGTCAAAACACATTACGTAGAACAAAAGGAACTGCTTGGCCAATCGCATGCGCTGGCCCAGGCGCGGCAGCACATTCACGGGCCCACGCTGATCGTATTCGTCGATACGGTTGTGGAGGCCGATTTTTCGGGCTTGGATAAAGAAGAGGCTGATGCAGTCGCCTGGGTAAAACCGGTGGAAGACCCGCGCCGCTTTGGCGTGGCTGAAGTAGATCAAAATGGTTTCGTGCGCGGGTTGATTGAGAAACCCAGCGACATAAAGAACAATTTGGCCGTGGTGGGCATTTACTATTTCAAGCGCGGCGAAGATCTGATGGCAGCCATCGACGAACAAATGCAAAGGCGCATTCAAACCAAAAACGAATATTTTCTCGCCGATGCCATCGACTTGATGCTGAAGAAGGGGTTGAAGATGCGCACGGCGATCGTCGATGAATGGTTGGATGCAGGCTTACCGGAAACAGTTCTTGAAACCAACCGAAGACTGCTGGAGCGGGGGCGCAATAATTCGCCTGAGGTTAGTAAGCGAGAAGGGCTGAAAATCAAGCCCCCAGTTTATGTTCACCCGGAGGCTAAGGTGGAAAATTCCACTCTGGGTCCTTATGTATCAATCGGGATGGGTTCTACGATACGCAACTGCACGATTGAGGACGCAGTCATCGAGCGTGACACGCTGATCGAAGACAGCCAGTTGAAGAATTCGCTGATTGGCGAGCGCAGTCGCATTAAAGGTGTGAAAGGCAGCGTGAATGTTGGGGACGATTCCCAAGTGAGTGGTGGTTAGGTCACTCTCAGCTATAATCGCCGCTCAACTCGAGTTAGGGTAGAGTCCGAGGCAGTATGCTCCCCCCCAAAAGACATTATTGGATCGTGCTTGCGCTTATCGTGGTCGGCTTGGTGCAGCTCAGCTGCGCCGCGTTCGGCCCTACACAAACCGCCACACCATCGCCCACCAACACTCCTGCCGGGCCACAAGGCATCCGCAACCCGGCTATCCCCTTTGAGGCAGTGATCCAGATCTGGGCGCTCTACTACGATGAATTCGATGAACTACAAGTTGGTTGGACGGGCTCGGGCACGATTATTAGCCCGGATGGACTGATTCTGACCAATGCCCACGTTGTACTTCCCGACCGCTACTTCCCAGTGGACGAGTTGGGAATTGCGATGACCCTCGATCAGGACGAAGAGCCCGAACCGATTTACTATGCAGAGGTGCTGCAAGCCGATGCATCCCTGGACCTAGCGGTGATCCGCGTCACCCACGATTTCGACGGCAACCCGGTGAACAGCGCATCTTTGAATCTCCCCTATGTTCCACTGGGAGATTCAGAGCAGCTTAATCTGGGAGATGAGCTCACCATCCTGGGTTATCCGGGAATAGGCGGTGACACAGTCACCCTGACTAGCGGCGAGGTGAGCGGTTTCACCAGCCAGCCGCAATACGGCGCTCGCGCCTTCATCAAGACCTCCGCGACCATCGCAGGCGGCAACAGCGGTGGGCTGGCTGCGGACGCAGTCGGACGCCTGGTGGGCGTGCCCACACAGTTGGGCTACGGCGGCGAGGATCAATATGTGGATTGTCGGGTGCTAGCGGATACCAACCGCGATGGAATTGTCGACGAAAACGACAGCTGTGTGCCCACAGGTGGATTCATCAATGCACTCCGGCCGGTAGCCCTCGCTCTTCCGTTAATTCAGGCTGCTCAGCGCGGTGAAGTGAATATCGTCGGAGCGGCTGGGCCCGAGGTTGCAACGCAGCCGCAAAGCGAAAGAGTGTTCGACGACTTTTCTGATCCCAATAGCGGATGGGATATTTACACCGACGCAGACGGCTCAGCCAACTACGTTTCCGGTGAATATGTGATCGAAGATATCGCCGGCGATATCTATTACTACGCGCTCGCCAACCTGAACTTCGATGATGTGACGATGGAGGTCGATGTCCGCATCCTAGAAAGCACGGGGGCAAACGAGATAGACCTTGTGTGCCGATACACGGACATCGACAATTATTATGAATTCAGAATTTACGAAGGTGGAAATGCGGGGATTGCGAAACGCTTGAACGGTGAATATATCGACCTGGTAGCGCCCGCGCCTTCGGGGTATGTACTAGGAGAGGATCCCGCAAGGGTCTCGATCCAATGTGAAGGACCCCGCTTGAGTCTAAGCGTAAACGGCGTGGAAGTTGCTTCAGCTTCCGATGAGTCCTTCTCGACGGGCGGACTTGCCTTATCGGTTTACGCCTGGGAAGGGAACCGCTTCGCGGCCGCCTTTGATAATTTTGAAGCCAGTTCCTTAGTGGGCAGCACAGGGACCGAAGTGTTTTTTGATGATTTTTCAAATCTGTCCAGTGGGTGGGCCATTGGCTCGAGTGAGGAAGGCTCCGTGTCTTATGCTGGCGGTTCGCTTGATATTGAGGTCATCCCCGAGCAGTGGTTGTATTGGAGTTTTGCCGGAAAGCAGTTCACAGATTCCGTGATAAAGGTGGACGTTCAATTCACCACATCCGTGGGAGATGCAGACACCGGCATCCTTTGCCGATACCGGGACACGAACAACTTCTATGCCTTCGAGGTTTCGGAGGATGGTTACTTCTCGATTTGGAAGATGCTCGATGGCGAGATCATTGCCATCGTGGACTGGCAATCTTCGAGCCTAATTCCCACAAATGGCAGCCCGTTCACCCTCAACGCCGCTTGCGATGGGGCGCAGCTCCTTTTGGGCATCAACGGCAGCATCCTGGCCGAGGCCACGGATGCCGATTTTGCGTCCGGCGATGTGGGCTTGATTGCGGGAACATATGAAAACGGCGGGGTAATGGTTTCGTTCGATAATTTTCAAGTTATCGAACCCTAGATCTCAAATGGGAGTTGCATGAGCGCAAAATACCAGCCGGTCATCGGGCTGGAAGTACATGCCGTACTCGAAACGCGGTCGAAGATGTTTTGCGACTGCCCGGTGGTGGATTCCACACACGAAGAGCCCAATGTAGCCGTGTGCCCGGTGTGCGCTGGGATGCCCGGCATGCTGCCGGTGGTCAACCGCGCCGCGGTGGATTACGCGCTGCGCGTCGCGCTCGCCATAAACTGCACAATCAACACGACCAGCATCTTCGCGCGCAAAAGCTATTTTTATCCAGACCTCCCCAAGGGGTTCCAGATCTCGCAGTACGAACAGCCGCTCGCCCGCGATGGCTGGCTGATGATCGAAACCTCGGGCGGAGAAGAACGCGTGCGCATCCGCAGAGTGCATATGGAAGAAGACACCGGCAAATTGACTCACGTGCAAAAGGATGGGGAACGATTTTCCTTGGTCGATCTCAATCGTTCAGGCGTTCCTCTTCTGGAGATCGTCACAGAGCCCGATCTGCATTCGGTGGAAGCCGTACGCAACTGCGCCTACGCGTTGCGCAGCATCATGCGCTATCTCGACGTGAATTCCGGGAACATGGAAAAAGGCTTGCTGCGCATTGAACCGAATATTTCGCTCCGCCTTGCGGGCAGTACTGAATTCGGCACGCGCGTGGAAGTAAAAAACTTGAACAGCTTTCGCTCACTGGAGCGCGCCATCACCTATGAACTCTCGCGCCAGGAAAAAATCCTGGATCAGGGCGGCAAAATTGCTCAGCAGACGCTCGGTTGGGATGACGCGCGCGGCACTACCGAAGCCCAGCGTTCCAAGGAAGTCGCCGAGGATTACCGTTATTTCCCCGAGCCCGACCTTCCCCCACTGGTCGTCGACGAAAACTGGATCGAACGTGTGCGCGCCAGTTTGCCTGAGCTGCCTTATGCTAAGCGCCGCAGGTTTATTGAAGATTATGGGTTGAGCGCCTACGACGCTGGCGTACTGGTCGCCGAGCGCGAGGTGGCTGAATTCTTCGAGGCCACTTTGCTCGCCGCCAAGGCGGCAGACGCGAAGCAAGCAGCCAACTGGCTCACAGGGCCGCTTTTCAATCTGATGAACGACGCCGGTACCGAGATCGCCGATCTGCTTTTTGGCCCCATAGAATTTGCGGGCCTTCTTGACATGCTCGCCGCGGGCGAAGCGAATCCAGCGGGTGGGCGCGCCGTGCTTGCCGAAATGTTTGCCAAAGGCGGCAAACCAGCCAGTATTGTGAAGGCGCGCGGCTTGCAGCAAGTTTCGGACATCAAACAATTACGCAAGTGGGTAGCCGAGGCCATTACCAAAAACCCTGAACAGGTTGATGACTACAATACGGGCAATCAGGAAGTGATCAACTGGTTAGTCGGCCAGGCGATGCAAGCCGCCAAGGGCAAGGCCAACCCGAACAAATTGCGCGAAGAATTGGAAAAACAGATCGCCACAAAGCGATTGCAAGGAGAGAAAAACTGATGGCTGAACTGCAGGGAAAAGTTGAAGCGCTCCTCATCACACCCGGGTCGCTGCCCGGAAAACTGGTTGACGAGGTCGAGGTCCAGTGGGAAGGGTTTGTAGGCGATAAGCATTTCGGACTCACAATGGAGGCTGGCAGTTCACAAAAACCATATCCGAAAGGCGCGCAAGTGCGCAATGTCCGCCAGATTTCTATCGTCTCTCAAGAAGAGTTGAGCGATATAGCCGAAGCCCTGCAGATCCCGCGCCTCGAACCGGACTGGGTGGGCGCCAATATGCTTGTTTCCGGCATTCCGGATCTCACCAGGCTGCCGGCGGGTAGCCGCTTTTACTTCGAGCAGGGCGTCGGCATCGTCGTTGAAGGCGAGAATATGCCTTGCACCACCGCAGGCGGCAGCTTACAGAGCCAATACCCGGAACGCCCCGAGATCACAACTATTTTTCCAAAAAAGGCCATCGGGAAACGAGGATTGGTCGCTTGGGTGGAGCGACCCGGGGTGATCCTCAAGGGCGAATCGGTGATGGTGCGGCTGGCAAACGACGTTAGGAGTTAAGCTCGCTTGACGGGTTAACCCATTTCGATTAACGTAAAGCTCTTTTGCAGTAATGACACTCGATCAAAATATCAGACCTGCAATTAATTCCTATGCGGGCATCTCACCGAGATACCCGCATAGTTGTTTAAAGAGAATTAGCTAAGAGAATGATGGCTGAAACTACCAATGCCTTCATGATCGCCCAGGGACAGTTCGATCATGTAGCCGAACTGTTGCATCTGGATGCGGATATCCGCGAGATCCTGCGCTGGCCGCGGCGCGAGTTTAAGTTCCAGATCCCTGTACGCATGGACGATGGCAGCTTACAGGTCTTCTTCGGCTACCGCATCCAACACAACGATGCCCGCGGTCCCACAAAAGGCGGCATCCGCTTCCATCCTTCCGAAACGATGGATACTGTGCGCGCGCTTGCCATGTGGATGACCTGGAAATGCGCTGTGGCAGATATCCCGCTGGGCGGCGCTAAAGGTGGTATTGCCGTGGATTCCGCCTCGCTCTCCGTGAAGGAAAAAGAAAAATTATGTCGCGGCTGGGTGGATCAGATCTATCGCAACCTCGGCCCGCGCATCGATGTGCCCGCGCCGGATGTGGGCACCACCCCGCAGATGATGGGCTGGATGATGGATGAATATTCCAAGCTAGTCGGACAGTTCACGCCAGGTGTGATCACTGGCAAACCAGTGGGCAGCGGCGGCTCCAAAGGCCGCAAGGAAGCCACAGGTTACGGCGTGACCTACACTGTGCGCGAGGCCATGAAGCACCTCAATATGGACCCGGCGAAATCCACTGCCTCGCTCCAAGGATTCGGCAATGTGTCCCAATATGCCGCGCTGGGTTTCGCAGAGCAACTAGGCGGAAAAGTGGTCTGCATTTCTTACTGGGACCGAAATGACAAGACATCTTATTCGATCATCAACAAAAAGGGTCTGGACATCCCCTTCTTGCAGTCGATCACCGACGAATATGGGACGGTGAACAAAGATAAAGCTGTAAAAGAAGGATTAACCGTTGCTGCCGGCGATGAATGGATCTCACAGGAGGTCGACGTCCTCATACCCGCCGCGCTTGAAGGTCAGGTAAACGCGGAAAGCGTCAAGAAGATCTCGGACAAGGTGAAGCTGGTGGCGGAAGGGGCCAACGGGCCCACGACCCTCGAGGCCGATTCTGTCCTGGATGATGCGGGGATCTACGTGATCCCCGATTTCCTCTGCAACGCCGGGGGAGTAACGGTTTCCTACTTCGAAAGCGTCCAGAACGATATGAACTATTACTGGTCGCAAGAGGAAGTCCTGCAGCGCCTCGATATGAAGATGACCGAAGCCTTCAACAAGTTGATGAAGGTTTCTCAGAGCGAGAAAGTCCCCATGCGCGCGGCAGCCTACATGGTGGCCATCGGCGCGGTGGTGGAGGCGATGGAACTGCGCGGCTGGATTTAGCGGGGTTCTGGAAAAAAGCCTTACACCGATGTATACTCAGCCAACCTTCCTCTTAGGCAGCGCGTAAAATGAAAGTCTCCGTACTTCAGGAAAACCTGGCTCAAGGCTTAAATGTGGTGTCACGCGCCGTTTCGCCGCGCAGCACATACCCTATTCTGGCCAACGTGCTCATTTCCGCCGAGGAGGGCAGGTTGAAACTTTCCGCCACTGACCGGGAGATGGGCATCACCTGCTGGATCGGCGCCAAGATCGATGAACCGGGCGCCACCACTGTCCCGGCTCGTACGCTGATCGATCTGGTAAGTACCTTCCCCAACGAGACCATCAAGATGGAGCTCGCCGTCCGCACCCAGACGCTGCACTTGAGTGCAGGCAGGTCCAAGGCGGAAATCAAAGGCATCGACGCCCAGGAGTTCCCGCCGATGCCGGAGCCCGATAAGGCTGGCGGAATCAAGCTGCCCGCCGGGGATTTCAAGGAAATGGTCCAGCAGGTCGTCTTCGCTGCCTCGCGGGATGACGCCCGACCTGTCCTCACTGGCGTCCTGATCACTGTCGAAGGCAAAACCATCACCCTTGCCGCCGCAGACGGCTTCCGGCTCTCCGTACGCAAAGCGGAGTTGAAATCTTCGCCCGATAAACCCATGCGCGCCATTGTGCCCGCCCGTGCGCTGAACGAAGTTGCCCGCATCGCCTCAGACGACAACGAAGAGATCACCATGATGCTGCCGCCTGGCCGCGGGCAGGTGATCTTCAGCATGAAGGATGCGGAATTGCGTTGCCAATTGGTGGAAGGCAGCTTCCCGGAATATCAGCAAATCATCCCCGATGGTTACAAGACGCGCACGATCATTTCCACAGAAGCATTTCTAAAAGCCGCCAAACAGGCTGAGATATTTGCACGCGAGAGCTCCCATATCGCCCGCCTGGATATCAAGCCGGGCGAAGCCAAAGATAAACCCGGCGTGATGGAGATCACAGCACAATCCGAAGAAACAGGCTCCAGCGATGGCAAGCTGGACGCCAATGTCGAAGGGACGCCGATCCTGATCGCCTTCAACGTGCGCTTCATTCGCGAAGTGCTGGATGTGGTCAAGACCAGCCAGGTGGCCCTGGAAACTTCAGCCGCGGCCGCGCCCGGCGTCGTACGTCCCGTGGGGGACAGTGATTTCCTACACGTTATTATGCCCATGCACTTGGGCAAGTAGAAAAAATCCCTCGTCATTGCGAGCGAGCAGCCGCTTTAAGCCTGCGAAGCGTGGCAATCCCCAACTTCCAGTTTCAACACCCCCTCCCATAATTTAAGATTTAATGCTGTATGGTTAAAGCTGATCCGCTACGTGCCCACCGTTAAACTTTAAACCTCAAACCGTTTTTATGACGCTCCCACTCAGTTCCTTCGATCCCACCTATCGCATCTATCTCACCCTGGCGCAGTATCCCATGCTGCGCCGCCGTATTCGCAGCAAGATGCGCCAGGAGCTTTTCGAGCGTGGCATACTCTCGGCCGAAGGGATGGAGCATCAGGTGCGGCAACAGGCCGTGGATTCACAATCGCGCGAGGGTATCTACGACGGCGCTGGCGAGGAGGCGCCCGAGGATTGGCGCCAGCGTTTGGATACGGTGCGCGAACATCTAACTGACTTGAATTTCGCAAATAATCTGCCTTACGAAGTTTTTGAAAATCTGGTCAAGCAAGTTCTCGCAGAGCGCGGCGCGGAGAGCGAAGACCTCGTGCGCACTTTTAATCCGGAGCTGGCTCCGCAAGAAGCGCTCTTCGAGCAAGCCATGGTGATCGCGCGCTTGCCCGCACAGGCGCGGGCTAAGTACGAAGCGCGTGAACGCGAGATCAAGGTCGTACTGATCCGCTCGATGATCTCTGACCAGCTCGCTTACATTAACATCGCCAAGGATTGGTTCACGCTGAATGATCTGCTTGCCATCCGCCGCCACAAGATCGGCAAAGGCAAGATCGGCGGCAAAGCCGCCGGCATGCTGCTCGCCTTGCGCATTCTGCAAGGCGTCGCCAAAGACGACATCGTTCGCAATGTGAAGATACCCGAATCTTATTATCTTGGTGCGGATGTGATGTACGCGTTCATGGCCGCAAACGGCATGATGCATTGGGCGGACCAGAAATACAAAGACATCGAACAGATCCGCGAGGATTACCCAAAGATCCAGAAGGAATATGCAGCCGCAAAGTTTCCTCCGGATATTCTCGAGGAATTAGCCGAACTTTTGCAAAAGGTGGGCAAATCTCCCATCATCGTCCGCTCGTCTTCGCTTCTGGAGGATAACTTCGGCTCCTCATTCGCCGGCAAATATGCCAGCCTCTTCTGTCCGAATCAAGGTTCTCCTCAGGAGAACCTTGATATGCTCGCCCAGGCGATCGCCGCAGTCTACGCAAGCGGGCTGAACCCGGACGCCCTGCTTTACCGTCGAGCCCACGAACTGCAGGATTACGACGAGCGCCTTGCCGTACTTATCCAGATTGTGCAAGGGGAACCTTACGGTCGCTATTACTTCCCCCATCTGGCAGGCGTTGCCTTCAGTCGCAACCTCTTTCGCTGGTCGCCAAAGATCAAACAGGAAGCCGGCTTCGTCCGCCTGGTCGCAGGCTTGGGAACCCGCGCGGTGGAACACCTGGGCAACGATTACCCGCGCCTCGTGGCGCTCAGTCACCCGGAGCTGCGCGCCCAGAATGATCCGCGCGCTGCCCTGGTGTATTCACAGCATGAAATGGATGTAATCGATACGGAAGACAACGCGTTCAAGACGCTTTCATTCCGCGAAGTCCTGGATGGCAAACATCCTTACCTTCGGCTCTTTGCATCGTTGCACAAGGATGGCGATCTGCGACCGATCCGCGCCGATGTGACCTCCGCAGACGAGAAAAACCTCGTCTTGAGCCTGGATGGCGTGCTGCGCAGCACGCCGTTAGCAGACCGCATGCGCCGGAGCTTGTCCCACCTGGAAGAACATTACAAATCGCCGGTGGATATGGAATTTACGATCCACCTGGCGCCGGGCCAGGGCAACAAAATGGAAATGGAGCTCTACATCCTGCAGTGCCGCCCGCAAAGCCACCTGCAGGAAGAAGTTGTTAAGTTGCCCAAGGAGATTGAAAAAGAAAAAGTGATCTTTGCGACAAGCAGGATTGTTCCACACGGAAAAGTAGAGAACATCCGTTACGTGCTTTTTATCCCCCCCGAAAGTTATTACGCGTTGCCAACTTCCGATGCGCGGCGCGAGCTGATTACCACAATCAGCAAATTGAACAAAGTCCTCGAAGGCGAAACGTTTATCTGCGTTGGCCCCGGCCGCTGGGGAACCGTGAACCCGGATATCGGTATCGGCGTGAGCTACGCCGATATTTACAACACGCGCGCATTGGTCGAGCTTTCCGGTTTAGGTGTTGGGCCGGCCCCGGAACCCTCATATGGCACACACTTCTTTCAAGATTTGATCGAATCGCGCGTCTTCCCGCTGGCGCTTCATCTTGAAGACGACGACGCCCAATTCAACCGAGAATTTTTCTACGGTACGCCAAACAAAATCGCCACTTGGCTCCCCGAATCTGCGAAAGATGGCGCGCTGCGTCTCGTCCGCGTGGAAGATTTCGCGCCGTCCATGCGAATGGAGCTTATAATGGATTCCGATGCCGGTCGTGCGGTCGCTTATCTAAAACCGGAGGGCGCTTGAAGCATTTTGTGGCGGTTGCGGGAAATATCGGAGTGGGCAAGTCCACTCTGGTGGGGAAATTGTGCGCTCGCCTTGGATGGGAGCCCTATTACGAACCGGTCGCTGAGAATCCCTATCTGGAAGATTTCTACGAAAATATGAAGGCCTGGGCGTTCCATTCCCAGGTTTTTTTCTTGTCTCACCGTTTGCGCATGCACCTCGATCTACTGGATGATCCAAAGTCGGTGGTGCAGGATCGCTCGGTCTACGAGGATGCCGAGGTTTTCGCCGCCAACCTCTTCCGCCAGGGGGAGATCAGCGAACGCGATTATTCCACCTATCGCAAGCTCTACCAGTTGCTCTGCGACATGCTGAGGCCGCCGGACCTGGTGATTTATCTGCGCGCCTCGGTGCCTACGCTGCAGCGCCGCATCTCCCAACGCGGCCGCGATTTCGAGAGCACCATCAACCCCGATTACTTGGAGCAGCTCAACGTGCTGTATGAGCAGTGGATCGAGAAATTCTCCTTATGCCCGGTGCTCACCGTGCCCACCGACGAGCTGGATTTTGTGGCCCACAACGGTCACCTGGAACTCATTACCCAAAAGATGAGCGAAAAACTAATGGGGAAGGAAGAAGTCGACTTTTCTGAAGAAGAAGTCCGCCACTACAGCGTGGACTAAAGGCGCCACGTGGCAGGACGCTTACTCAGCGGTATTCGTCTCAGGTGATTCCTGTAGCCTCGTCGGATTGCACCGGTTCGGGC
>JBOGUK010000160.1:0-5111 GCA_050695915.1 Anaerolineales bacterium | reverse complement strand
AACCTGTACCCACCGAAGATTCAAGATAGGCGAGGAATCCCTTTTACCATTTCTTCGGAATAACCGCTTTCCGTAAGTCGAGTCGATGCTCCCCCTGAACTAAATCGCCTGGCGGGAGGTTACCCTCGTACGATGATCTCGATCCAGATGGGCAGGTCTGCATTCGGCCCCACGCCGAATGTGTCGCCGCCCTTCGTGCGCAGCATCCAGTCCCCGTGATAAGTACCCGGCTGAGCCGGGGCGGTCATATTCATCGTGAAATTAGCGTAGCCACCGGCCGGAACAGTAAACGTAATCGTCCAGGGGCTCTGCCCTTGCATCTTATCTCCGCCGATGAAGATCAATTCATATTGTCCTGCCGCCCAATCGCAAGTCCCCACGTTCTGCAGGCGCCAGGTCTTGGCCATCGCCTGGCCCGGATCAACGCGGGTACCGTCTGGATAGGTCTCGTCGTAAACATAGCGTGCGATCAAGCAGGGCGCGCCCGTGGGTTCAGGGGTTGAGGATTCCGTTGGCGGGATTTCTTCGCTAGGTCCCGGGGTTGGCGTCACTGCCGCAGCGGTCAGCGTGCCGGCTAACTCGGTGAGCTGCGCTCCAAGAAGCGTGGAGGTGGGTTGCGCGGTCGCCGTGGGCGCGGAATCTGCAGTAGCCGAAGCCAGCAGCGCCTCCAGGGTGAGCTGAACCTCGGCGTCCGCCGTCTCGATTGACGACTGTGTATCATCCTGGACTGTGGGCGCAGTGCGGACGCAGGCAAGCGTCAGCGCCAGGATCGTAAATGAGATAAGCGGGAATGCTCTATTTTTAGAGTTCATGACCTAGGACTATACAAGAAGCATGCCAGGCCTGCCACCAAAACCGCAAACAAAAAAGGGCAGCCAACAGGCTGCCCTTTTTTACAGCATCAAGAGATTAATTGAGGATGCAGGGGTCGGGCATTGAGGATCCGGATCGCCAGCCGCACCATTCGAAATTGGTGCCGGCGCTCTCAAAGTAACCTTCAAATTGGTTCAGGTTCCCGGATTTAATGCGCCACACCAGCACGCGCGTATACGCGTCGGTGTGATTTGTGTAGGTCCCTTCAGCCCTTTGGTGGCTTGCGTTCAGCGACATGCTAAAAGTGTATTCCTTGCCATTCCAAGTAAACCCACCGCTCAACGAGTTGCCTGATTCATTTACGTTCACGGTTCCGACGGATACACCGTTGGACCACATATTCCAGTTGCCTTCCCAGATGAAGGAGGGGGTCGGAGTCGCGGTGTTAACCGGCGTTGGCGGTTGTGTGGCCTGCGGCAGGTTGTATGCAGAAAAATTGGTTGGCGTCGCGTATTGCAGCCACAGCCAGCACAGGCCGGCTCCATTCGGGTTGCGCACGACGACGTAGCTCGCTGAGAAGGTCTCTACAACTTCCACCTGCTGGCCGACCTGAATCGTGGTGACCAAACCATAAGCTACGCTTGGCCCGGTGCGGCAATTGGTTGCCTGCGAGACCGAAACAAACGGTATTGAAGACGTCGGAATTAGCGTAATCGTCGGTGTTTCCGTTGCAGCGCCGGGCGTGGCTGAGGGCTGTTGCCCGTCGCTTGCAGCAGCGGTCTCCAGCAGGGCGATCTGCAGCGTTTGCGCGATACTGGTTTGGATCCCAGCCTGGGGATCCTGGCCAGGTGCGCAGGCGCTCAGCAAAGCGGCCACAATCAACATTAATGTGAAAACGTTTCGTCTAAGCATTTCTCCTCCGAGAGAGCACACATTCTAATCTCGTTTGGCTGCTTGCAGATTAGAATTTGTCCCAACAAAAGAGGCAGCTCCTTTGGCTGCCTCTTTCACATTTTGTTTTCTATTGCAATTAGATGCAGGATACTCCGGCTATCTTCATTTCTGATTAAGGAGTCGGCGTATACGTCCAGGTGGGCGTGTATGTGGGGCTCGGGGTATATGTCCAGGTGGACGTTGGCGGCATGGTTGCAATCGGCAGGTTGTAGCCGCTGAAATCGGTTTGGTTGGCATAACGCAGCCACAGCCAGCAGTTCCCCGACCCCCCTACCCGTCGTACCACCACATATTCACCCTGTGGATATACAGCGATCACCTCTACTTGTTCGCCTACCAGGACCGTCGTCAGAAGCTTGTAGTCGACACGCGGACCGTTGCGGCAGTGCGTATCGACGCTAACGGAGACAAAGGGTGTGGAAGAGGTAGCCGAGGCGGACTGTGTAGCCGTATCCTGGGCCGCTGGTTCAGGTGTATTCGTAGCTTGCCCCCCCGCCGCCGCCGTTTCCAACTCGCTAATCTGCTGGGTTTGCGCGATCCCGGTTTGGATGGCGCTTTCCGCGCTTTGGCCACCGCACGCTGCAAGCAGCAGCCCCGTTGCGCAAACCAAAAATATCTTATAGCGTGCCTTCATGGCTCCTCCAGTTGGCGAATTGCCCGCCAGTATACATCACAGATTAACAAAATAGATGAGAGGTCTTTCAGGCTTGCAAGGAAAGTTTTAAAAACAAAAGGCGGGCTCTGCCCGCCTTCTATCAGCAGGTGTTTATTCTATAGCAAGGTAAGGATAACAGCCGCAACCACCATGTTCACCAGGTGATAGCCGCTGTTGATCCAGAACAAATTCCAAGGGCGTCCCTCGAACACGGAGTTCATGGCGCTGCCAGTGGCCACGAAACCCAGCCAGAGCAGGAAGGCTGTGACCACCGCGCCTCCCAGGTCGGCCACGCCGGCCCACATGAGTACGTTGGCCAGGATGAGAATCATAACAGCCGCCCCAACGACGGTGTAGGCATAGTCACTAGGTTTGGCCTGGGCGCGGAGCTGTTTCTCTGTCCTACCGATGGCTTTCATCCATGTCTTTCCAAACATAGTGGTGCTGTACCACAGAAACCCCAGCACCTGCGTGATGACCAGGGCCACAATGAATGCAAGCCAATTCAACTGAAAACTAAGCATGAGACCTCCTTAAAATGCGGATAAAAGGCCCTTATCCTAGCACGAAGCTTCTTTTACGAGCAATTTGAAAACCCTGCGACGTTGCGCGTCGGTCAGCCGAATTTCCGGCGATGTTTACAAATCAACTCACGCACGCCGTAGGGGGCGAGGCCCTGTCCTGAGCAAAGCCGAAGGAATGTCTCGCCCAACGTTAACCCGCTTTTCCCGCCGAACGCCACATCACCAGCGCCACAATGACCAATGCAATCCCAGCCGCGGCCCAGCGAAGATCGTTGTACATGAAGCTCGGTACGGGTGTGTAAATTCCGCTCCCTTGCAGGAAATAGACCAGCCCCATAAAGCCGATGGCAGCGGCAACCAGCCGGCGAAGCATGCGATTTTAGATTTTTCCTATGGGTGGTGGCGGCGAGGCTACCGTTTCGCGTTCGATCGAATCGCCCTTGCGGCCGGCAGTGTGCTTGAACTGGCCCAACTCGCGCAGGCGGCGGTTGTAGCATTCGTTGCACTCCCAGTTGCGGTAGGCGGCGTCCTCGTTGCCCGGTCGGTCGAACTCGGCCTCCGGTTTCCATTGCTTGCAGGTGTAGCATTGGCGCAGCACTACGGTCGAAAACCCGGGATTCTTCTTGGCCTCTTCCATTTCGATGGGAACCGCGCGCCGCGGCAGGCCCACTACGCGATACCAGCCGTCTTCACTGCGCCCAATGCCCTTGGCGCTCACCAGGGTGCTCCCTAACTGCCACCCGCCATCCATTACATAGAGCCCGCGCGCCTGGTATTGGTTGTCCTTCAGGCGATACGCGTAAGCCGTGTTATCGCTCAAGCGATACACGCGGATCGCACCTTCTGCAACAGCTTGTTTCAGTGCTTCTTCGTAAGTCATGAATTCTTAATCCTCGATGGGTTTTTTATCTTGCCAGTTTTACCGTTGTCAGTTGATCCGATTATAAGCGTTCACATCTCGCAACAGATAACTGGTAACTGACAACCTAAAACCTCAACTTTCAACTTTCTTGTAGTAGTTCGTCATCCTTCCCTTACACAGGACTTCGCCTGTTTCCTCTAACAGAATTTCAACGTCGTGAACGATGTGCGTGTTACCCCGGCGCAGCACGCGGGCGATGGCTTTCAGCGTACCCTTGGTCGCCGAGCGCACGTGAGAACCGCTCACTTCGATGCCAACGGGAACCTTCTCGTCCAGGTCGATCCCGAAAGCGGCGTGGCTGCTGGCAGCGGTCTCAACGAGGAACAAGCTGATGCCGCCGTGTAGGAGTCCATACGGCTGCAAGGTTTTCTCTGTGATCGGCATGCGCAGCACAATGTGTTCCTCATCCACATCTACCACTTCGCCGCCCAGCGCGCCCAGTGCCGTGCGCGCGTGGGCTTCACGGATGCGAGCCAGCCAGTCATCCTTCTCCATTATGGACACAGCGTCATTATAAAAGCCCAATCCAGTGCCCGGGTTCCCGAGCCGACTGCAAGGGTACTTCTAATTTTGCATCCACTGATGGGCTGCAGTTGTACTGCAGCCCAATCCAGCACTAGAACTCACTGTATATCTGAAATGAGTTCCCTTGAGCCGAAGGCGAAGCGTACTCCTGATGTTGCATCATAAGTTCGACCAAGGGTGCATCCGCCATCCAGCAGTAGAAGTCACTGTATTCTGAAATGTGATTCCCTGAGCTGCCAATGATGGCATTCTCATGCCATCATTGGCTTCCCCCTGATGCTGCATCATAAGTTCGACCAAGGGTGCATCCTGTGCGTGTAAAGGCCCCGCGCCAGGATTGCGTAAAAGGCGCCTTGGTTTCAATTTCCACCTCAGAACATGGCGTTGAAGTTGCGATGGCTCACAAGCGTTACTTAAGCACTTCTTAAGCCACCGCTACTTGGGCGCCGCGGACTAGTTTTCATCGCCTGGGCATTCGGCCTCGTCTTTCAGGGGCATCTGTCCCTATTTGAGGGAGAAAATCACGATATGATTTTAGCCAAGCCTAATTTTCGAGGTTATCTTGCTCACTTACTTCTTCGAGAACGTGATTGATCACTCACCCGTGGTCCAGGGCCTCGCTGGCGGCCTGATTCGCGACGGTGCTCTGCAGCTAGCCGGTCGTGCGTGGAAGGAGAATGGTAGCCTTTCAGCCAGATACTGGAGCGAAGCTGTGAAG
>JBOGUK010000159.1:0-13342 GCA_050695915.1 Anaerolineales bacterium | reverse complement strand
GGCTCTAGGAACCCGCGGTCGAGCGCCTGCTGCCGAAAGTACGGGCACGGCCGGCACTTTTCGCTGCCCCAAACTCAACAAAGCCTTGAGGTAATCGAGGACGCTGGGTTCGGATGTGGCCATGGGGTGAGGTTTGACTGTTGCCTGAAGATAATTGTCGTTGATTTTATCCCAGGCGGCTATTTGCGATGCCTATCAGCTAGGGCACTTTTACGCTGGGCAGTATTAAAAAACGTCAGGCGCACCGGAACGATACCAAGATCAGCGCCAGGCAGGTGGAATAGGAAGACTATTGCACAAGCTACTTGCTTGTAATTTTTTTATGCAGCAATCAAGAGAGGGGTTCGTTTCTCCAAGCGCGCAAATAACCCAGGTCTTTGTGCACGTAATTGGCAAAGGTTTCTACCTCAAATCCATAATTTTTTAGATAGTTGCTTAATTCTTTGTGATTGCGATTTGCGGCTCCCTCATGATACTCCATGACGATACGATAGATACGGGCAAGCACTTCCGGTGGTGTACTGAAAAGAATTTCATATTCTGCCCCTTCGCAGTCCATTTTGAGCAAATGGCAAAGTTGGATTGCATGACGCTTAAAAATCTGCGGCAGTGTAATCGCCAAGACTTCAAGGCCATTTTCATTATGGCCTACGGTGTGCATTTTTATAGGCTCCGGTTCGGAGATGTCGAGCCGTACGACGCCCCCTTCTTCGGCGACGGCTTCCTGAAAGGCTTCAACATTGGCGACCCTATTCAAGTTTAGATTAGCTTTCAGCAATTCGAACGAAGGCCCGAAGGGTTCATAAGCATAGACGCGGTTGTTTGGGTGACGAGCGGCATCAAGAGTGAACTCGCCCAAGCCTGCGCCAATATCAATTACAACCCAATCCTCCTGTAAAGGGAAGCCGCAACGTTCGTAAAAACGATCTAGATAAGTTTCTTTCAGGCTCCATAATTCCATAGGGCTGCGAAAATTGAAACACAGACTCTGCCCTCGCAAACCAATTTGCTTGATGCCAGTTCTCGCCAAACCAAGAAAAACTCGCATGACCAGCAAGGGCCGATCAAACCCAAGCAATAGCCGGAATAGGGAAGACAAATAATAAGTGTATTTACGCAATGGCAAAGCCGAATCCAGTTATGTTATTAGAATAAAAGCAAATTTTGCTTAAGCTCTTCTCCTCCTTTCACTTATCCTTCACCCCCTGATCCTCTCCCTTCTATTTCCTCCTCGCCACATACCATGTATATGTACCCTGTTCGTTCACCCCGCTTTCGGTATGCTTCCGGACGGCACGTTCCGTGAGTGCCAGATTCCAGCGAGCCGGCGCCAGCACCCAGCGGCCAGTCAACTCCCGTGCCACCCAACTCGGTAATCCAAAATAATGCCCCCACTCTAACGCATGCAACGCAGCTGGTGGAAAGTAATGCCAAAATCGCTCCATTTCAAAGCCGGCCTCGTTCAATCGCCTTTCCCATTCCCCGGGTGAAAGCATATGGATATGCCGCGTGATCCTTGTAAATAGTCGAACGTAAACAACAGCCAATCCTTTCAACCCGACCAGTCTCAATATCCCGGAAACCTCCAAATTTTCCGGCCAGCGGTGGTTAGGAACACAAAATAGAAATAGCGAGCCAGGCTTGAGCACGCGAGCCGTTTCATCCAACACTTCCTGCAAATTGGGGATATGTTCCAAAACGGAATTACTGAAGGCGGAAGAGAAATAGGCATCGGGATAAGGAATTCTGGAACCGAGCGCCTGCACCAAAGAACGATAGGCGCCACTCCGTTTGGCTTCCCGGAGTGAAACAAATTCTGGGTCCAGGCCAACATCGATGGGTCTATGAAACACAACCTGGGCAAACTGTCCGTCGCCGCTGCCCAAGTCCAAAACCGGAGACTTCAGGTCGAAGTGGTCGTAAAACCCTGCCTCGACAGCGCGCAGGAGCGCGCGAAAGTAAGGCAACGAGCGCAGCATTGGCCATAAATAAGGGTTTTTCCCGTCTACTTGTTTACCTGCCCTTATGCGGGAAACGATCATTCCAACTGCCGATCCAATTCAGCAGCGATTTCACGAAACAGATCTTCATGTCGCCGGGCGCACATCTCAGGGCTGAACTCCTCGCGCAAATTTTGATCACCTTTAAATTCGCCCCGGGTCGACAGCACCTCGAGCATGTTTTGCGCCAGGGCATTTGAATCGCCAACTGGAGTGACCTTTCCCATTCCAGTCATTCGAACCGGCTGGCGGACGCCTGGCAGATCCGAAGCCACCACGGGCTTCCCATTCATCATCGCCTCGATCTGCACAAAGCCAAAAGTTTCCGTTGAATTCGTGCTGGGCACGACAAGTAAATCCATGTTGGGATAAAAGGCCGCCATCTCCCGCATCGACAGCGTTCCAAGGAATTTCCATTGATCCAAAGCGATAAGTTCTTGAATTTGGGGCCACAAGCCCTGTTTGTATTCTTCTTCACCCAGCACATCTTCGTATTGACCCGCAAACCAAACTACCGCCTTTGGGAATTTTTGAAAGACTTCAGGCAGGGCTTGCAATAAGAGCTCAACACCCTTTTCCGCAGCAAACCGGGTCGCCATAACGATCACAGGATGGTTGTCATTGAGGTTGTGCTTTTGCGCAAACGCCCGGACCTCCTCCGGACCCGTCTCTGGCAACTCGACGGCAGGCGGGATCACGCGCACTTTCTTTGCGAATCGGCGCAGATAAGGTGAATGATTTGCGAAATCTTCCGTATAGGAAGAGATCCGATGCGTGAACAAGGCAGCGAGATTGTTCATCAGATCAATCACTGCATTTACGACTCTATTGAACCATCCTAGAGGCAGGAACAAATCCGAGTGGTAAATGATCACCGTGGGTTTTTTCAGGAGGCGTCCACGGAGCGCCAAACCCGCCGCGTCGAATTGGGGCAGGTGGAGCAAAAGCACATCATGGCTGCGGATCTCTTGCGTCGCTGCCAGACCCAGCGCCGGCATGATCACGCCTTTGCTGATGCGCATGAGGACTGGGATGCGCCGGATGCGCACACCATCTTTTTCTTCTGCAAGCGGCAACGATTTGTCGAACTGAGAAGTCAGGACTGTGACCTGGTGCCCCCTGCGGGCCAGTGCACGAGCGAGCCTTTCCGCGTAGATGGTGAGCCCGCTGGTGTGCGGGCGATAGTAAGTGAGAACGGTGAGGATGCGCACGGCGCCAGTTTAATCGAACAGGTCGCGGTTCGCTTTCACCCAGTCGAATAGTTCGCGAGCTCCTTTTTCCACCCCAATGGTCGGAGCCCAACGAAGTTCTCTCTTTGCCTTTCGGATATCGCCTATATATACTTTTTGGTCGCCAGGCCGCGGGTCATCCCATCTGACGGGGATTTTCTTCCCAAGGAATTTTTCCAGCATGGGGCCACATTCCAACCAAATGGAAAGCGTGTGCTTAGGGCCTCCACCGATATTGTAGATATGCCCGGCGATCTTTTTCTGATTTAAAACTGCCGCGTCATAAGCTGCAATAAGGTCGCGGACATGCAGCATATCGCGCACCTGCCGCCCGTCGCCATAGATGGTGATGGGTTTCTCGTACACGGCGGCGATGATGAACCAGGCGAGCCAGCCCTGATCCTCGATGCCGAACTGGCGTTGCCCATAAATGCAGCTTTGCCGCATGACCACACTGGGGATTCCATAGATGCGTGAATAATCACGAACGTATTGTTCAGCCGCCCCCTTTGAACATCCGTAAGGGGAATGAAAATCCAATTGACGAGTTTCCGGCAACCCGTAGGGGAGCTTAGCGTAGCGGTATCGTGTTTTTTGCCTGACTAAGCGATGCTCGCTTGTTTCACCGTAGACTTTGTTAGTCGATGAATAAATAACGAACGGTTTGTGCCCGGCCTTGCGAACGGCCTCCAACAGGTTGAACGTGCCGAACGCGTTGACCTCAAAATCATTGCGCGGATCCGTCACTGAACTCGTCACCGCAACCTGGGCGGCCAAGTGTACGATCACATCCTTTCCTCGCGCGGCATCCTCGAGACGTTCAGGCTGGCGTACATCTGCAACGATTAGCTCGAAGGAATTTTCGCCATGCCTTTCACGAAGCCAGGCCAGGTTCCGATCCGCGCCGCGCCTGGAAAGATTATCGAGAATTGTGACGCGCTTGCCCTTGCCTAGCAGATGATCCGCGTAGTTGCAGCCAATAAACCCGGCCCCCCCGGTAATCAGGTAATTTTGTGCTTTCCTCATTTGCGAACCTCGCCGAATTGCCGGCGCGCAAGAAGCCTGCTGTAAACGCTGCCCAGCGAGCTCCCCTGGCGCCAAAAACCGATAATGCCCAGTATCCCTGTGAGCACCAAATAAATTGCATGGGCAACAATGGCATATGCAAGCGAAATTGATGGATCTACGCCAAAAACACTAAGAGATGCCACCATCGCGCCCTCCAAAACACCAATATACGCGGGCGACGAAGGCAACGCAACGCCCAACGAGGCTACCGCAATTGAGAAAAACGCCCAGAGCCAGCGAGCGTCGTCAAAAAAGCCTCGCATCAGCACGTAATACCAGGCAACATTGAAAAACCAAGCCAGCAACATCCAGAATCCAACTCGCAAGAACCTAGGGCCATCCCTTAAAGAAGACAGCCCCTGTAAAAAAGAAGAGAGCTTTCCCGAAATGAATTTTTGGGCCCATGGCAGACAGGCAAAGAGCTTGTTGAACAGTTGCGTTGCCCGGTGCGGGTTCTTGGCCATCAAAAACAGAATGGTGAAGCCAATAAGAACGAATGCTGCGGCGACGAGCGCAGCCGGCCGCGCCCATTCCGAACCGATCACGAGTGGGAGTGTGGAAAGCAGCAGCGCTGCAGCGATCCCGAGATCAAACACGCGCTCCACGATTACGGTGGACAACACATTCCAAAAATTAAGTTTAGATTGATTCGATAACAGCAACGCCCGCCCTAGTTCGCCCAATCGGAACGGCAAAACATTGTTCAGCAAATAGGCTTGATTGAGGATCAAGAAACAATCTTTGTATGACGCGCGCTCTTCCAGGATCGTACGCCAAGCCTGCGTTCGGGCGGCAAGTGTCCCAAAGAACACAAGTACAACAAGTGGAATCCAACGATAATCCGCCAGGGCAAATGCTTCTCTGAGGGAATCGAACTCTACAAAATAAAAAAGCGCGCCTATGGCAACGGCGGTGACCAGCAGCCCCGGAAGCAGGCGCAAAAGCAACGAGCCGCTCTGTGAAGCGGTTGCCGCGGCTTTACTCATCCCCTAATCGCAACACGGCCAGGAAAGCTTCCTGCGGGATCTCCACGCTGCCCACCATCTTCATGCGCTTCTTCCCCTTCTTCTGCTTTTCCAATAACTTGCGCTTGCGCGTCACATCGCCGCCGTAGCACTTCGCCAGCACATCTTTGCGCAGCGCTTTCACATTAGCTCTGGAAATCACGCGCCCCCCGGAAACCGCCTGGATCGGCACCACGAAGAGTTGGCGCGGGATCAAATCCTTCAGCTTGGTGATCAGGGCCTGTCCCTTTCGATATGCATCATTTTTGTGAACAATTGTCGTAAAGGCATCCACAGGTTCCTGGTTCACATGGATTTCCAGTTTCACTAGTTCGTCGGCGCGATATTCCTTAAATTGATAGTCCAAGGAGGCATACCCGCGGGTGACAGATTTCAGTTGATCGAAAAAGTCCACAATAATTTCGGCCAGCGGGATCTCAAAGTTCAACTGAATGCGTCCTGATGCGGGATGATCTTCACCGATATAGGTCCCACGGCGGCGGGTGACCAACTCCATCACGGGGCCATAATGAGCAATGGGAGTGAACACCTGAATATCCATCCAGGGTTCACGCACCTCTTCGATCTCGCCCTCGTTGGGCAGATCCGCAGGAGAATCGATACGGACCGTTTCTCCTGAGCGCATCACAACCTCATATGCCACCGAAGGCGCCGTGACAATTATGTCGAGATCGTACTCACGCTCTAACCGTTCCTGAACAATTTCCATATGGAACATCCCTAAAAATCCGCAGCGGAAACCAAAATTCAATGCCTGCGATACCTCGGGTTCGTAGATTAACGACGCATCATTGAGCTGAAGCTTCTCGAGTGATTCCTTAAGCTCAGGGTAATCATCACCTTCAACCGGATAAATGCCAGCAAAAACCATCGGCTTAACCTGGCGGTAACCAGGGAGAGGATCAGGAGCCTGATTGTCTTTATAAGTAAACGTATCGCCTACCCTGCATTCCGCGACGGTCTTCAATCCGGTTGCAACATAGCCCACTTCGCCCGCTTCCAGCCTCCCTGTGGGGGTTAGGGCAGGCGAAAACGTTCCTACCTCGATGGGCTTGAGTTCTGCACCGGTTGCCATCAACCGCAGCGGCTGGTCGCCCTGGACGGCGCCGTCCACCACGCGAACATAGGCAATTACGCCCTTGTATGAATCGTAGTGCGAGTCGAAGATCAGGGCGCGCAGAGGCGCCTCATGCACACCGCCGGGAGGTGGAATTCGTTCGACCACTGCTTCAAGCACAGCTTCGACGTTCTCGCCTGACTTGGCAGAAATCTTGATGATTTTGTCATCGGTGGTACCGATGAGCTGTTTGATCTCTGCCGCAACGCCTTCGGGGTCGGCCGCCGTCATGTCGATCTTGTTGATTACCGGAATAATCTCCAAGTCGGCTTCCAATGCCATATACAAGTTGGCAAGAGTTTGCGCCTGGATACCTTGTGTTGCGTCAACGATCAGGAGGGCGCCTTCGCACGCTTCTAGGGCGCGGCTCACTTCGTAACCGAAATCCACGTGGCCGGGGGTATCAATCAGGTTGAGTTCGTACGTTTGGCCATCCTTGCCCTTGTATTCCATGCGTACGGCGGAAGCCTTAATCGTGACGCCCTTCTCGCGCTCCAGATCCATGCTGTCCAGCACCTGTTCAGTCATCTCACGAGCCGAAATGGTTCCCGTGAGCTGAAGCAAACGATCTGCCAGCGTGGACTTCCCGTGGTCGATATGCGCGATGATGCAAAAATTCCTGATTTGCTGCATAACCTGAAGAGTATAACTGAGCGGAGTTCTGGTTTTTACTCGACCGGCTCCAAAATTACTACCGGAATTTCCCGCCGCGTGCGCCGTTTGTATTCGCCATACGCCATGGATGTTTGGACGAATTTTTCATACAGGTTATCGCGTTCTTCGCCCGCGCTTTCGCCAGCCCGGACGGCGATTTTCCTTCCTCGAATCGTAATTTCAGCATCGGGCTGGGCGCGCAGATTTTGCACCCAGGCTGGGTCGAAATCGGCGCCCGCATTCGTGCCAACGACGACGTAAGCATCGCCATGGCCAACATAGGCGAGCGCGTTGGTCCGGGGCTCCCCGGTCTTACGGCCGATTGTGCGCAGCAGCAGCACCGGAAAACCATCGACACGAGCCGCGATCGTGCCTCCACTAGCGCTTAGGATCCATTTGTGCAGTCGCCAGAATAAATAGAGGACTGGGCCTCGGCGGACAGCAGGCATAGTCATCGTGAGAGAGCGGAATCAACCAACTCTGGGTCGAGCGGTTTGGGTTGCTCGGTTGCTCTAGCACCCAGCAGGAACTCTTTATTTCCTTTTGGACCAAGTATAGGCGACGGGATTAATCCCTCAATATTAAAGCCTTCGTTTAACGTAACCTTAACGATCTCTTCAAGCAGCCGGCGATGAACCTCAGGGTCACGGATTACCCCTTTACCTCGGTTCGCTTCTTTCCTCCCGGCTTCGAACTGCGGCTTGACCAGCGCGACCAGCCAGCCATTTTCCATTAGCCAATCACTAACAACTGGAAGAAGAACCTTCAACGAGATAAATGAAGCATCTATTGCAACAATGTCAACCAATTCCGGCAGGCCTTCAATATGACGCGCATTTGTCTCCTCCATGACAACCACACGAGAGTCCTGCCGCAGTTTCCAGTGGAGCTGTCCTTTGCCCACGTCGATTGCGTAAACTTTTGAGGCGCCGTGTTGCAGGAGGCAATCCGTGAAACCCCCGGTTGATGCGCCCACATCGGCGCAAATGGCGCCCGCGACTGGAACTTGAAAGCTCGCTAAAGCTGCTTCCAACTTTTCACCACCTCGCGAAACGAACCTTGGTCCCTCAATGACGCTTATCTCAGCGCCCTCTGAATGCGTGCTGGATGACTGGTCCGCCAACTGCCCCTCGACGCGCACCATCCCCGCCATGATCAACCGCTGGGCCTGGCTGCGGCTTTCTGCGAGCCCGCGATCAACGAGGAGAACATCCAAGCGTTTTTTTGCCATCGCTTCGATTCTAGCATTCGAACGGTTTTGAAAATTGAAAATGTTCCGAAAACACGAACGATGCTATGATTCCCGCCATGCTTTCTGCTCTGATTCGCAATATGCGCCCTCGGCAATGGGCAAAGAATGTGATGATCTTTGCCGGCTTGATTTTCGACCGCCAACTAACCATACCGCACTCGTTCCAGCGCACAATATTCGGCTTCGCGCTTTTCTGCTTGCTGACGAGCGGGGTTTATCTCATCAACGACCTGATCGACCTAAAAGCAGACAGGCAACATCCGAAGAAGAAGCTACGCCCGATTGCCGCTGGGGATCTTTCGCCCACGGCGGCAATTGTCACCTCAGTCGTATTCCTGGCAATTGCTCTTGGGTTCGGGTATCAACTTTCGCCGGCATTTGCCATTCTCTGCTTAATCTATGCCGTGCTTAATATGTCCTATTCACTGTGGCTCAAGCACTTCCCGATTATCGACGTGCTCATTCTCGCCAGCTTCTATGTGCTGCGCGTGGGTGCCGGAGTTGTTCTGATTTCCGTCGAACGATTTTCTCCCTGGCTCTACGTATTCACGACCTTCTTTGCGCTTTTCCTCGGCATCGGCAAGCGACGGGCAGAGATCCTCGCCATGGGGAAGGGCGGAGTGAATACGCGAAAGGTGCTCGAAGGTTACACAGCCCCATTCCTCGACCAATTGTTGCTGATCGTGCTCAGTCTTGCTATCCTGACATACAGCCTGTACACCTTTTCCGCGCCCAACCTGCCCGAAAACCACTCAATGATGCTCACCATCCCTTTTGTGATTTATGGTTTTTTTCGCTATCTATATCTGGTCCAGGTATTGAATACGGGGGAAGCTCCAGAGGAGATTCTGTTCACCGACCGGCTGATCCAGGCAGACCTGGTTTTGTGGGGCGCGTCCATTTTGCTGATCTTCTACATTTTCTGACGAGCATGCCGGCCATATCTGCCTCCGCGCCAGGGAAAGCGATCCTGTTTGGCGAGCATGCAGTCGTATATGGGCAGCCAGCCATTGCGGTTCCGGTAAAACAGGTCAAAGCGACCGCAATCATTCGTCCGCTTATTCGAGAGAGATCAGGCTTTGTTCGCATTCAGGCTGAGCAGATCAACCTGGATTCGGCATTAAGCGATTTACCGGAGCAAAATCCCATAGCGTTGGCGGTTCGTTCGACATTAAGCGAATTGAATATAAATCAGCCGCCGGCCTTTCACTTACGAATTAGCTCGACAATCCCTTTAGGCGGCGGGCTGGGATCCGGGGCTGCGATAAGCGTAGCAGTAATACGAGCAGTTTCAAGCTTCCTGGGCAGTTCCCTGGAAGCCGAACAGGTATCTGATCTCACATTTGAGGTAGAAAAGCTTTACCACGGGAACCCGTCTGGATTAGACAACACGGTTGTGGCATTCGAGAAACCGATCTATTTTGTTAAAGGAGATCCGATTGAATTTGCCCATCTCAAAGAATCTTTCACCCTTGTGATCGCGGACACTGGAAAATCAACTCCAACACGGGATACTGTCGCCGCAGTGCGTTCGGCGTGGAAAGCTGACAAGCAAAATTTCGATAGACTTTTCACAGAAATTGGCGAATTATCTCACCGCGCGCGGAAAATATTGGAAGGGGGCAATCCAGTGGACCTCGGCCCGCTGATGGACGAAAATCATTCTCGCTTACAAGAAATGGGGGTTTCATCAGCTGAGCTCGATCAATTAGTAATGGCCGCCAAGCAGGAAGGCGCACTAGGCGCCAAGCTGTCGGGCGGCGGAAGAGGGGGCAACATCATTGCACTGGTCCGGGATGAAGATGGTGAGAGAATCGAAGCG
Source organism: Anaerolineales bacterium (assembly GCA_050695915.1). GTDB lineage: Bacteria > Chloroflexota > Anaerolineae > Anaerolineales > UBA11579 > JAMCZK01. The sequence goes on along the minus strand of JBOGUK010000159.1, from coordinate 3,175 downwards.
ACCCTTAAGAATGCGGGCGCTAAGGGGACGGTAGTTACAAGAGTCCAATGAATAAAGTCATCTTCTTGAAACTCGGCGGTTCGCTAATCACAGAAAAGGACGAGCCGGCTACGCCTCGAGTCGATGTAATCACGCGAATCGCTGAAGAGATTGCAGAGGCTCGAGTTGCAGATCCCGAGATGACGCTCCTGTTGGGACATGGTTCAGGGTCGTTTGGACATGTGCCTGCGAGCAAATACGGCACGCGGCAAGGCGTCCGCACGCCCGAACAATGGATAGGCTTCGCCGAGGTCTGGCGCGATGCGGCAGCGCTCAACCGCATCATGATGGATGCCCTGTTCGCCACTGGTTTGCCGGCTATTGCCTTCCCTCCGTCCAGCAGTGCAGTTGCTCGTGACGGCGAAATAGCCCGATGGGAGATTGGCCCTATTGAAGCCGCACTGCAAGGAAACCTTTTGCCTGTAATTTACGGCGATACGCTCATAGATGAAATACGCGGGGGCATGATTCTATCAACAGAGGAGTTGTTCCGTTTTCTTGCCAAGGGTCTTAAGCCACAAAGGATCCTGATCGCTGGCATGGAGCCGGGGATCTACTCGGATTTTCCGGACAAGCACGATCTGATTCAATCAATTACAACCAAGACGTATGCCAGCGTCACATCGAAACTGCAGGGCTCAGCAGACATCGACACAACTGGCGGTATGTCATCCAAGGTGCAACTGATGATTAATATCATCGAAGAATTGCGGGCCTGTAAAGTGTCGATTTTCTCAGGGCACGAACCCGGAAATATCCTCAGGGCGCTTGCGGGTGAGCGGCTCGGAACTCAAGTTATTTATTCATAATCATTAGCAGATTCCCATCTGCAGCATTGACACGCTTTAACTGAGCCATTAGACTTTCAGCGAAATTTATGATCTTCTCAAGAGAACAATTAGAAGCACAAGAAAATCGCGCCCTTGCGCCCTACGGGATGCGCAGCAAGGACAGCCAAGGACGCGCCTATCCAGATAAAGAGCCACAGTATCGCAGCATGTTCCAGCGCGATCGGGATCGCGTGATCCACACCTCCGCGTTCCGCCGTTTGGAATACAAAACCCAAGTCTTCATATACTTTGAAGGCGATTATTTTCGCACGCGCCTTACGCACACCCTCGAGGTGGCACAGATCGGGCGCACAATTGCCCGCGCCCTGGGTGCAAACGAAGACTTGATCGAAGCGATTTGCTTGGCCCACGACCTTGGCCATGCAGCCTTCGGCCACTCAGGCGAAACGACGTTGAAACAGCTGATGGCTGATCATGGAGGGTTTGACCACAATCGCCAATCCTTGCGCATCGTTACCGAACTGGAACAGCGCTACCCGCATTTTCCTGGATTGAATTTGACATGGGAAGTCCGTGAAGGCATGGTGAAACACGAAACCGAATACGACGTTTCAGATGCCGCCGGTTTCAATCCCGAACTGCGCGGCAATCTCGAAGCCCAGATCGCCAATGTGGCAGATGAATTAGCCTACACAACGCACGATCTGGACGATGGGCTGCGCTCCGGCATGCTAGAAACCACCATGCTGGCGGACTTGGGGCTTTGGAAAACCGTAGTCAAAAGTGTGGGGTGGGACGGGAAGAGTCTGGACGATCTCACCCGCCATCAGCTCATCCGACGCCTGGTGGGCATTCTCGTAAGCGATGTGATTGAGGCCACTTCGAAACGTATCGAGGAGAACCAGGCGAAAAGCCCAATTGATATCCAGAAATTGCCGCAAAATGTGATCGGTTATGGCGATGAAATCGCCACTCCCAACCGCCAGCTAAAAACGTTTTTATTCGAGAATCTTTACAACCATCCGCGTGTGATGCGCATGGAAATGAAGGCACGCAGAGTGCTCACCTCGCTCTTTGAGTCCTATGAACGCCAACCCAAAATACTTCCCACCGAAGTTCAGGCTTACATCAATGGGCGCGGTTTGCACCGCACCATCTGCGATTACATCGCTGGAATGACGGACCGCTTCGCAATCCAGGAACATGCGCGGTTATTCGATCCCGCAAACCTGCCATGACTCAGCAGCACTACCTCACCGAACAAGGGGCGCAGAAGCTGAGGGAGGAGTTGGCCGAATTAAAAGGCCCCCGCCGCATTGAGTTGGCCAAAAGGCTGCGCGTCGCCATTCAACAGGGTGACCTTTCCGAAAACGCTGACTACCACAAGGCGAAAGAAGACCAAGCCTTTCTTGAAGGTCGGATTCAGGAATTGGAACTAGTTTTAAGGGATGCTGTCATCATTCCATCCAATGCCACCATGGATGGGATCGTAGGCATCGGTTCGAAGTTGCTGGTTCGAGAAAAGGGGCGCGAACCCGTTGAATACATCGTTGTCGGTGCTAAAGAAGCCGACCCCCGAAATGGAAAAATTTCGAACGAATCTCCCATTGGGCGCGCCCTGTTAGGTCATCGCGCGGGTGACTCAGTAAGTTTTGACACCCCTGCAGGGACGGTAACTTTGGAGATCGTCCAAGTCAAATAGTGAAATTCGCACTAGCATCGCCAGGAAAGCTGTTGAGACGTTTTCTGGACTGAACCCATCCCCTGACTAGAGGAATCTGGAATCAAGGGGGTTGCAGGCGTTACTTAATGCCTTCTTAAATAATCCGTAAAACAGTTTGCCACCCTGGGAAACCAAAACCAGGGTTGACGGCCTAGGCTTTCGACCAAACGGCCAGTTCGATAGTGGCTCGCTCGAAGAAACTATCCTGCGGTAATGCACCTTCTCCGTACTGCATGTCGACGATGCGCGCAACCAACTGCAACGTAGCGGTTTCCAGCACACTTTCCACTCCAGGATTGGCCAAGACAGGCTCGCCCTTTGCCGACAGCCGCTCCCGTCCTGCTTCATCGCGGAACAAGTGGTTGCTCATAATTACTTTGGTAACCGTTTGAATATCGTTTTTGTCGAACAGCCAAACTTCGAACGCAGATACACGCTTCGGGCTGCCAACTCCGATCGTTTCGGCGATCCCGACACCGCATTCGCCCATGAACTCGCCACTGGGCGAATCGATACTGAACGAATCGTCAAAGAGATCGTTGCCGATCATGTAAGTGGTCATCCATTGCGACAGCGGCGGAGTATCCGTGGCGTAATCGGATCTCTCTACTGACGCCAAACC
>JBOGUK010000158.1:0-3372 GCA_050695915.1 Anaerolineales bacterium | reverse complement strand
ACCTGCAATTGCGGAATGAGTTGCGCCGCCCGAATAACACGCGCGTGCGCGGCGTCCAGGAAGCTTGGGACCGGTTCGGCGGCTTCGCGCAATACGACGAGTTCACTCGCGCCTGGCTTTCAGCCTGCCGCCGTGTCCTGAAGCCCACCGGCACGCTGTGGGTGATGGGTACGTATCACAACATTCATCGCGTAGGCGCCATCCTGCAAGATTTGAACTTCTGGCTGCTGAATTCTGTAGTGTGGATTAAATCCAATCCCACGCCGAACTTCCGCGGAGTGCGCTTCACCAACGCACACGAAACGTTGCTCTGGGCGCAGAAACACAAAGGCAAACCCTACACGTTCAATCACCACGCGATGAAATCGCTTAATGAAGGAAGGCAAATGCGCAGCGATTGGATATTGCCCGTGAGCAACGGCGCAGAACGCTTGCGAACACACAGCCTGTCGCGAGACGCAGTCCCGAGCGGAGCGAGGGAAAATCGAGGCAGCGCGGTGCATCCGACGCAAAAGCCCGAAGCGCTTCTCTATCGCGTCCTGCTTGCCAGCAGCCGGCCGGGCGACCTGGTGTTGGATCCGTTTTTCGGCACCGGCACCACGGGCGCCGTGGCCAGGAAACTGCACCGCAACTGGATCGGCATTGAGCAGGATAAAACCTACGCGAAATTGGCTCAGCGCCGCATTGATGAGATCGAACCTGTGGCCTACGAAGACGAAATCTTCGAGAGCCGCGAACCGCGCAACGAACCGCGCGTTCCCTTCGGCAACTTGCTGGAAGCCGGTTTGCTCGAGCCGGGGCAGCGCTTATACTTGGGGGCTCGCGGCAAGCAAAGCGCGCTCATCCTGGCAGACGGTTCGCTCAAGGTGAACGGCCTGCGCGGTTCCATCCACCAAGTTGCGAAGCAATTGCTCGACTCCTCCGCCAACGGTTGGGAGCACTGGTATTACCTGGATGCATTGACTGGCCATCGCCGCCCGATCGGTGACTTGAGAGAAATTATTCGAGAAGAGCTTGCCCTGAGTGCTTCCCGAGCGGAAGCGCAAGGAAAGCCGAAGGGAATGAAGGCGAAATGACCGAAGTGGCTACCAAGACCTACGAACTCGGCCGCTGGAGCCTGAGCGATCTTTTTCCCGGACACGAGAGCAAGGAAATGCACGCCGCGCTCAAGATACTGGAGACCAAGGGTGCGGCGTTCGAGAACCAGCGCGACAAACTCAATCCGCACATTTCAGAAAAAGACTTCCTCGAGATCATCAAACAACTGGAAGAGAACACACGCCTCGCCGTTCGCATTGACCAGTTTGCCGGGCTCTGGTTCAGCGAGGACACCCAGAACCAGGAAGCGCAAACCTTCCAATCCAGGATCGAGCAGATCATGGCCGAGCATCAAAACCGCACGCTGTTCTTCAGCCTGTGGTGGAAGGCCCTGGATGACGAGAACGCTCAACGTCTAATGAAAGCCAGCCGCGAGGAATTCGAATACTGGCTGCGCCAGATGCGCAATTTCAAGCCGTACACGCTCACTGAACCCGAAGAAAAGATTGTCAATCTGAAAGATGTCACTGGCGCCAAGGCGCTGCAAACCTTGTACAGCGCCATCACCAACCGCTACGTGTTCAAAGTGAACGTGGACGGCGCAAGCAAAGAGCTGACTCGCGCCGAACTGATGAAGCTCGCGTACACCCCGAAGCCTGGCCACCGCGCCGCCGCCTACCAGGAGTTGTATCGCGTCTTCGCCGAAGACGGCCCGATCCTCGGACAGATGTACCAGGCGCTCACCCGCGACTGGCACAACGAGAACGTACAGGTGCGTAAGTTCTCCAGCCCGATCTCGGTGCGCAACCTGGGCAACGACATCCCCGACGAAGTCGTGGATACGCTGCTGGGCGTTTCCGAGGAGAATACCCGTGTTTTCCAGCGCTTTTTCAAAATGAAGTCCAAGCTGCTGGGAATGGACAAGCTGCGCCGCTACGACATCTATGCACCCGTCGCCTCCTCCACCAAGGAATATCCCTACAGCCAGGCCGTCTCCATGACCTTGGAATGCTTGGCCGATTTCGAACCCAAAATCGAGCAAATGGCGCGGCGCGTCTTCGAAGCTGGACGCGTGGACAGCGAGGTGCGCAAGGGCAAGCGCTCCGGCGCTTTTTGCTCCAGCGGCGACCCCGCGCTTCTTCCCTGGGTGCTGCTGAACTACACCGGCGCGGCCCGCGACGTGTCCACGCTGGCGCACGAATTCGGCCATGCCATACACGCCATCTTGGCGGGGCATCGAAACGTCTTAACCTATCACGCCTCACTCCCGCTGGCGGAAACTGCCTCTACGTTCGCGGAAATGCTGCTCGTTGACCGCTTGCTGGAAATCGAAACCAACGCCGACGTGCGCCGCGACATCCTCTTCGCCAAGGTGGACGACGCCTACGCAACCATCATGCGCCAGGTGTACTTCGCGCTCTTCGAGCGCAAGGCCCACGACATGATCAGCCAGGGCGCTTCAATTGAAGAGCTATCCACGGCTTACATGAGCAACCTGCAAGGCCAATTCGGCGATGCGCTGGATATTGCTCCCGAGTTCAAATGGGAATGGGTTTCCATCCCGCATATTTACTACTATCCGTTCTATGTATACGCTTACGCTTTCGGCCAATTGCTGGTGTTCGCCTTGTACGAGCAATACAAAGCCGAAGGCGATAGCTTCAAACCGCGCTATCTCGAGATACTGTCCGCCGGCGGCTCGAAATCGCCGGAGGAGATCCTCAATCGCGCCGGCGTCGACATGCGCGACCCGGCGTTCTGGCAAGGAGGTTTCAACGTCGTTTCCAAGATGGTGGATAAACTAGAAAAGTTATAGGTTAAAGGTTGAATGTTTAAGGTAGGAGCTTTCGCAGTCATCTTCGATGAGGATAGAGTGTTGCTCTGTCATCGGAGGGATTACGACCTGTGGAATCTACCGGGAGGGGCGGTTGAGGACGGTGAAAGCCCTTGGGACGCAGTAGTGCGTGAAACAGCGGAAGAAACAGGACTCAAAGTTGAGGTGAATAGTCTCTCAGGCGTTTATTTCAAGCCAGAAGTTAATGAGATCCTACTTACTTTTGTGTGCATGGTTGCTGGTGGCCAGATGGGAGTCAGTGAAGAAGTAGACGAGTTCGGTTATTTTCCCATTGAACAACTCCCATCGAATATGTCGCTGAAACAGGCGGAGCGGATCCGGGACTCGGCGACAGGAAACCAAGCGCCGGTACTTAAGGAGCAAACTGGTCCTTCTTCCATCGTCTTGTTAAAGACGGGGAAGTTACGAGGGACCCGCTGAACTAAAACAAGAGCGCGCCGTGTGAACTGAACCCCTAAAAACGGACACGAAAAGAAAAG
>JBOGUK010000157.1:0-2356 GCA_050695915.1 Anaerolineales bacterium | reverse complement strand
CTATTATCCAATGATGCCGAATGGAGTGAAAGTTGATGCCTATTGTCAAGATGTATACGAAAAGGTCCTGAAGCTATATGAAGAGGCCTTTAAGCTCGGCTTCGAAGGCAAAGCTTAAGATGCATCTATTGGGTTTCCCCGTTTTCAATCACTCAGGATGCTGGGTGTAAAAAGGGCTGCTGGATTCGGGCCTTGGCCCACGAATCACCACCGCCACCAGCCGCCTGACTGCAGGCTTCGAGGGCAGGTCGCCGCCTGCACGCGTTCTAAATCAGATCGCGATATTTTGCTGCCAAGCGATATCTGCGCGCTTTTCTCGACGGATCAGCCGCCTCGATCCAGCCCTGTGCAACCCAATCCGATAGCAGCGCCCTAGCCTGGCGTTCCGATAGCCCGAGGAGTTGGGCCACCTGCACAGAGCGAATGAGTTCCTGCCTCGCAAACAAGCTTAAGACGCGCCGCGCCCGTTGGTCTAAAATTCGGAGCAGTTTTTGTTCGTTCTCCTCAGATTTTGGAGCCGTGCGTTTTTGGGTCTCCGCAATGACATTTTCAAATATGACCGCCATTCCCTGGAGAAAGTATTCAAGCCAGAGAGTGACATCCGCAATATTGGGTCCCTCGTAATAATTGTGATGCGGGTGGGTCGCCAGCGCCTGGTAGTATCCATCCAGATCCTGTGCGTAAAACTCTTCCAACGAGTAAAACTTGCCCAGGTTATAACCGCTTCGATAAAGGATCCAGGTGGTCAATAACCGGCCGGTTCGCCCGTTGCCGTCAAAAAAGGGATGGATGGTTTCAAACTGGTAATGGGCCACACCTGCCACAACGGGGATGGGGTTTTCCCGAACTGAATTGTTGATCCAGGAAACTAGCTCCTTCATCAGCGCGGGAACATCCTGGGCCTCGGGCGGCAGATACGCGATCTTGCCGCCGGCTTCTCGGATTACATTCTGCCCGTCGCGATAAGGCGTTGGTCGGGCGCGTGGGCCTTTAAAGAGGAGCGCGTGCAGTTTGCGGATGCGCTCTTCTGTGATCCGCTGGCTGCTTTCCACCCATTTTTCCATTTGCTGCAGGGCGCGGTAATACCGCTCCACTTCTTTCACGTCCCGCTCGCGGCCGGGGAGCAGCCGCCCCTGCTGGATGACTTGTTCCGTTTCCTTGAGAGTGAGGCGATTCCCCTCGATGCGAGTTGAGTAGTGCGTGGCGCGCAGCTGCGCCTGGTCCCGCAGATTCTCTGCAACTGCCGGCGGCAGGATGGCGTGGCGCAGCGCCTGCGGCGGGAACCGGTTGAGACTTGTAGGGTGATCTATTTCGGTGATGCCCAGAATGTCCACATAGCACTAACTTTCTTTTTTAACTTGACAAAGTAAGTCATTCGGCTTACTATTCCCGCCATCCCTTTCAGTCAGCAATATGAATACCCGTCAAGATACGTTCACCTCCCTAAACGTTAGAGACCACAACTTGAGCGAGGTGTTGCGCCTGATTCACAGCCATGGGGCCATGTCGCGGGCGGCCCTGAGCCGCGAGACTGGCCTGAGCGCCACCACGATCTCCGCGCTGGTCACGGTGTTGCTGGAAAGCGGCTTTGTGCGCGAGGTGGGCGAAGCCGAATCCAGCGGCGGACGCCCGCCGATCCTAATGGAATTTGAATACGAACACCACTATGCAATCGGGATCGACCTGGGAGCGGCACACATTACCGCCATCGTCATCGATTTTCGTGGGTCGCCGATAGCGAGCGTTACCCAGGAATTTGATGCCATGGCCGATGCGAGCGGCGCAATTACTGCAATACGCGCGCTGATCCGGCAGGTCGTGAAAAAAGCTGGCATCGATCTCACGCAGGTGTTTGGCATCGGAGTCGGGGTTCCCGCCCCGCTTGAAGGGGAGCAACTGGACCGGCTTTCTCCCGTGATCCTGCCAGCCTGGAAGGATATCGACCTGCGGGCAGAGATGCGCGCAGAATTCGGCGACCTGCCCATTTACATCGATAATGATGCGAACTCGGGCGCCCTGGCCGAAAAATGGTGGGGGCGCGGCCGCGAGCATTCGAATCTCGCCTACATCAAGCTGGGCACCGGCGTGGGCAGCGGCTTGATCATCAACAACGATATCTATCGCGGCTCGGCAGGCACAGCCGGAGAGATCGGCCACACTACGATCAGCCCAAACGGCCCGCTGTGCCGCTGCGGCAATCACGGCTGCATGGAGAGTTACGTTGGCACGCCGGCCATCCTCGCCAATGCGGCCAGCAAACTGAAAGGCAAATCAAGCTCTGCTCTCCAAAACCAAAATTTAACGGTGAGAGATGTTGCGCTCGGCGCGGTGCAGGGTGATCCGGTTTGTGTACAGT
>JBOGUK010000156.1:0-7454 GCA_050695915.1 Anaerolineales bacterium | reverse complement strand
CCATTGAAGTCATCGAAGCGGGGATTGAACAAGCAGGAGGGGTTCCTGTATTAATTGTGAATGAGCCTATTTTTGTGAGCAATGGGCAGAATAGCGATATCCGATACAATTCTTTTTATCCGCGATGGATCTATGATCAGTATCGGGACCTGCTCATGAGCTATTCAAACGAACAACAGTGGAACTATGTGGACATGTGGCAGTCCGCGAATAATAGCGAATTCACCAATACGCCAATCCACCTCACTCCGGCGGGCACACAACAGCTTGCAGATTCAATCGCACAAGCCTTGAAGGTCCAATTCGACTTTCAATCCTTCGCTTCGCTCAGGAGGGCCCCTTAAACGTTAAACTTATTCAAATGCGAAATCATCTTTTCTCCTTTCTACTCCCTTGTGCTGCCTTGTTCCTCGCCGCCTGTGGGCCGGCGGCGGGTTCCCCGGAAGGAGCGGTGGAAGGTTATCTCAACGCGCTGGTCTCCACGGATGAGATCGGCGCTGTAAATTCCTCTTGTGCTTCCTGGGAGCAGCAAGCAATTTTGGAAAGCGCCGCATATCAAGGGGTCGAAACGCAGCTGGAAAACCTTGAATGCAGCCTGCTGGCCCTGGATGGCGAGAGCGCTCTGGTTTCATGCGATGGACAAATCCGCTACAGCTATGCTGGCGGAGAAGATCAGTTAGATGACCTGGGAGGACGGGTATTCAGCGTGGTGGTGGAAGGCGGCGAATGGAAGATGTGCGGAAACGCCAGTCAGCCCGAAGAACTTGCAGAGGCGGCAAAACCATCCCCAAGCCCGCTATCCGCCACGGAGACAGTCGCGCCATCAGTCCCGCCCACTCCGGCTGGCACACCGACCCCAGACACGCGTCCCTCGCCCGAAGATTGGCGCAGCTGGCCTGTGATCCCTGAACTCAGTGAGTGGTTGTTGGATGTTTACGCGCGTGGGCTGGAGCAAGGCAATGATCCGTCCAATTTCTCAAAAGCAGGAGACTGCCAGAACATCCCCGAGGCCTTTCTTGGTTTCTACGACATTGCGGGCCGCTACCATTTCACTTCAGCGGATGATTACCTTCAGGAAACCGTGGATTACTTCGCCGGTTCCTGGAACCGGGACGGCCTCGCGCTGGACGGCGGATTTAATTTTCCCGCCATCTTCACCCCGTTACGCGCCGACCCGGAGCTTTGCGACCCTGGGGAGAACCCACTTGCCTGTGAGATCAGGTTGCACAAGCCCTCATTTATGATCATCTCCATGGAGTTCGTCTATGAAAGGCGCACTGCCGAAAACTATGAAAATTACCTGCGCGAGGCGGTTGATTATGTTCTCTCCCAGAACGTGGTCCCCATTTTGATAACGAAAGCGGACAACGTGGAAGGTAATCACTCGATCAATCTCGCCACCGCGCAGGTTGCTTACGATTACGACATCCCGCTCATCAACTGGTGGCGGGCAGCTCAACCGCTGCCCGGACACGGCATCGACTGGGAGCGTGACAAAGGACAGCGCCCGGAGGGGTTCCATATCACCTATCAGGCTTGGACGGCTCGTTCGTATATCACGTTGCAAACTTTGGATGCGTTCCGCAAAACGCTGTTAGACTCGGGACTCGGAGGCTAAGTGCGAGACGAAATCCTGGTTGAGCTGAACCGTTACATCACCACGCAGATCATGAAGCGGCCCGATCGGACGCTCAACCCGAATGAACCGCTTATCTCAGGCGGAACCGTCGATTCGTTTTCCCTTGTTGACCTCGCCATGTTTGTCGAACAGACCTGGGGCGTTGCGATTGCGGATACTGAATTGAACGCGCAAACCTTCGATACCCTCAATCAATTGACGGCTCTCGTTGAGAGCCGCCTGCCCAAACCCTAATTCCCGGAACTAAATTCCCTCAGATATTTTTCCCGATTATCGGCGCGAGCATGCTTGCCGCTTGATGTCTTGATCACCCATCCTTTAGGGACAAAGCGTAGATCACCCAGCGTGACCTCTGTTTCCTGAACCACACCGGCGCGCAACTCCTTTTCAATATCATCGAGGCTGGCTCCCGCTTCGGTTTCGGCCACGATGACGATCTTTTCCGAACCTAACCTTTCGTCGAAAACGCCGAAGGCAACTGCGCGACCAGGATGGATATCGGGCGTACGGTTGGCAATGGCCTCTATGTCTTGTGGGTAGATATTTTTCCCTCCCACGATGATCAGGTCTTTCTTGCGCCCGGTGACGTAAAGCTCGCCATTTGCCAGATAACCCATGTCGCCGGTCAGGTACCAGCCGTCTTTGGTGATCGCTTTCTCGTCGAGGTCAGGTCGCATGTAATAACCGCTGAGCATGAAATCGCTCTTCAGAGCGATTTCCCCTGCGCGCCGCTCGGGAAGCACTTGACACTTCTCGTCGAGAACCTTTAGTTCAACGCTATCGATCGGGAACCCGCAACTGACGACAGTCTGCCCGCGTTCGGCTGGGAGCGCCTCTTTGCTTTCCTGCAGTGCGGCGATCTCCACGATGTCTAAGTTTGGTGGGCATCCAACTGGGGTCTGGGTAACCGCGAAGGTGTTCTCCGCCATCGCGTAGCTCACGGCCAACTTTCCGGGTGACAATCCGAATGGCTCGAGCTTTTCCAGAAACATTTGGTGGCTTTGGTGATACACGGGTTCTGAGCAATTGATAACTGCGCGCAAGCTTGACAGGTCCAACCCTTCGGTAGGGCGAAATGTGCGTGATAAGTGATTGTAGGCGAAGTTGGGCAGCCAACAGATGGTTCCACGGTATCGGGAGACCGCGTCCAGCAGCATTCCTGGTTGCCGCACCCATTCGAACGGCGACATCATCACGAGATGGGTACCCGTAACAATCGGCATGACGAAACCCGCAATCAACCCCATGTCGTGATAGAGCGGCAACCAACTCACCACCACATCCCCCTCAGGATCCAGGGAAATTGCCGAGCTATAAGCCTCGATTTGGTGTAATACCGCGCGGTGCGAAAGGGCAACGCCCTTTTGCAGCCCTGTACTGCCGGAACTGTGTTGCAGCAGGGCAACGGACTCGGGGAGGACGTCTGGGGTCCAGGATTCAAGGTCTGCGCCTTGATCAGAGTGTTCTGCAAATTCTGCGGTGGAAACGATGTGGCAGCTTGTACTTGCGAGCAGCGTTTCGAGTTCTATGAAGAACTCAGGATATGTGACCACTGCCTTCGCACCTGAATGTTCAACAAGCAGCTTTACTCTTTCGCGATAAAGGTCAGGATCGAGCTTTTCCGTAAGAAAGGGGAAAATGGAAGGGATGGCGCCAAGAAGGGCTGCACCCCAGAATGAATAGATCAACTCCAGTGAATGCTGGAGGACAAGAATCACCAGGTCACCGGGCTCCACGTGGCTGGCGCGCAGTTGATCTGCGGCGACCTCGGCTTCGCGATGCAACTCTGCAAATGTGATCGTCTTGTGCGCGCCGCGATGAATGAAGGTTATGGCGCGTTTATTGGGTTGCGCCGAAGCCAACTCGGCTAACGTTGCCGGCATTGTGGCGGCTTTGATCCTGGGGTTCAACATGCAGCGAGTATTCTAGCTCTGAACCGAACCCCGGAGTTACGGTCCGTGTGTCCCGGAATACTCGAAAAAATCCCAGCCACCGGCGAAAAAATCCCAGCCACCGGCTGGGATTTTTGCATTAACTAGTTGGGACGATCCATTCCGGGCCGATGATCAATTCGATATCCACCTGGCTGCTGGGATCGTAGCGACTGAAGATGTGCGTCGGGGCTATATTGAACACTTGCACAAACCACTGCACGGTGTAAGGATTGCCCGTGTAGTCATAGATCGTGGTTGCGGAAACCAGGTCTGCATTCCCGGTTGCGTTGACCAGCACTCCCTGTCCCTCAAGATAAGCGCGTGTGTTATCCGCGATGCCAGCAACGCCGGCGCCGTTGTAAATTGCCACTTGCGCGGCTTCCATGCGCATCAATTCGGAGGCCTCGGTATTCAGCGCAAGCTGGCTGCGTGTGCTGCCGCTGGTGAACACATGGTCGCGAAGCTGGCGGATATTTTCGGTGAGCGGTTTGAGAATGGATAGTCCGTCGGGAGAAGTGTCCAGTGTGACGTAATCCGGCGGAGCGATGATGGCCTGCACGATGTTGGCGGGATCGATATCTTTGGCCAGCCAGCCCATACGAGCGATCTCATCGAAAGTCATATTCGTGTTCAATCCGCCGCTGAGTTCCTGGTAGATGCGCAGACCGTCAGAAAGGATCTTGGCTTGCACGAAGGGGTTCAGCAGGCGATCCCGGATCGCGATAGCCACTTCCTGCTGGCGGCGAGCGCGGTCGAAGTCACCGTCGCCGCAGCGCGGGTCGCGCGAGCGGGCGTAGGCAAGGGTATATGCTCCGTTCAACGTTTGCACACCCTTTTGAATGACGCGATGCTGTTCCTCGCCGATCAGTTGAACCCGGCACTTACTTCGAACATCGATCTTCGCGCCGCCGATCTCATCGATGAAACGCTCAAATGCGTGAAAGTCGACCTGGGCGTAATAGTTGATCGTAATGCCGAGGAATTGCTCGACGGTTTTGACGGCCAATCCGGCGCCGCCGCCAGGCAACCGTGCGCCTTCCCCCAGTTGGTAAGCCGTGTTGACCTTGTCGTATCCGAATCCCGGAATGTCTACCCAGAGGTCACGCGGGACGGAGAGCATTCCGGCGGTTTTGGTCACTGGGTCGATGGTGAACACCATCATCGAATCGGTTTTGGGTGGACCCTGGCTTGCTTCCCAATCACGCGCATCCAAGCCCATCACCAGGATATTCACGCGCGAGGCGCCATCCCACGGTTCAAGATCGGGACCCAACTGCTCAACGACAGCCGGCTGCTCCGGGTTCCCGGAAGCGACAGCTAAGCCTGGCAGTTGGAAAGACGTCGTGCTCATCACGATGTTTCTCACAGCCCCAAAGGCCAGCGCTCCTGTGGTGAGCCCGGCGAGGCCAAAAGCTATCACCAGTGCCTTGGTCAGGCGATCCAGAGCGAGGAAGCGAGTGAAAATTCGTCTAAAGAAAGGTTCTTTTCCCATGTGTTTCAGTTCACAAACCGCAAGATTATAGCATCGCGGTTTTCACGTGGCATTAATAGGCCTTAAACCATTTCCAAATGGTGCAAATACGATGCCAGAGTGGCTTCGTAGCGCGAACTATAATGAAGATAAGAAGCTCTCACGTGACAGATAAACGAATTACAGACCTAGTTCAATCCATTTTCTCGGCCAACACGAAGGTTATCTTCGTGGTCACCGGCGCTGGTACAGCCGCTATCCGCTGGCTGCTGAGCGTCGGCGGGGCATCGTCGACCGTTTTAGAGGCCGTGGTTCCTTATGGTGCGAAGGCCATGGAGGAGTATTTGGGCTGGATGCCGGAGAAGTTCGTTTCAGCGACTACCGCCGAAGCTATGGCTGCCGCGGCCTATGTGCGCGGATCAGGGTACACGCAGCTTGAGGAACGGCTGGTTGCAGTAGCCTGCACGGCGGCCATCGCAACCAATCGGGTGAAGAAAGGCGCGCACGGCGCGCACGTGCGCGTGCGCAACCGTGACCGTTCCTCGAGTTACCATTTGGAAATCGAAAAAAGGCATCGCGATCGAGCGGGAGAAGAAGACTTGGTGAGTGAATTGATCTTGCAGGCTTTAGCGAAAGACCTGAATTTACAGGAAAAGATCCAGTTAGAGCTTTCACCTGAGGAAAAGCTTACCGAATCTTCGAATCCGAAAACCCAAGCGGTCAACGATTTACTCGCTAGGAAGGTCGCAAGCTTGCTCTGCTACACGCCCGACTCGATGGTTGCTGAAGTTCCTTTCAGTGGCTTGATCTTGCCAGGCTCCTTCAATCCAACGCACGAAGGGCATTTGCTGCTCGCACAGGCAGCCCAGCGCAAGACAGGGCGACGGGCTGCATTTGAACTGTCCATCGACAATGTGGACAAACAAAGTTTGTCCAAAGACGTCGTGCTGGGTCGCCTGCGGCAGCCCAAGCTGGCGGGGCAGCGTGTGCTGCTGACGCATGCGCCGCTCTTCAGCCAGAAGGCGCAGCTCTTCTCCGGTTCCACTTTTGTCATCGGTTTCGATACGGCCAGCCGCGTGGTGGAGCCGAAGTATTACGGCGGCAGCGTTCAAGAGATGATGCTCGCGCTGGCGGAAATTCGAGCCGCTGGCTGTAACTTCCTCGTGGCCGGCCGCAAGGTCGGTGAAAAGTTCATGACATTGAACGACCTGTGGCTGCCCAGCGGTTACGAAGATCTGTTTGCCGGCCTGAGCGAAGACGAGTTTCGATTGGATTTATCGTCGAGTGAAATACGCGGGGAAAAGGGATAAGGAGAACGGAGAAAGGAATAAGGGGACCAGAATCGAAACTACCGCGGCTTATAATTCGGCGCCCATGCCGGAAAAGTCAGAAGAAATTGAAATGATCCCTGCAACCCTGCGTGACTTGAGCGCGATACGCGATCTGGAGCACCTGAGTTTTGCATTGGACGCTTGGCCGCTCATCGAAATGATTGGGGTGCTCAGCCTGCCGAGCATCGAACGATGGAAGGCCATTTTGAATGGGGAGCTTATCGGTTTTATCGCCGCCGATATCCGCAGGCGGCAGGGAATTGCGTGGATCGCCACGATCGCTGTCCATCCGGACCATCGCGGTAAGGGAATTGGAGCGCGGTTGATGGAAATGGTTGAAAAACGCGTGGGAATGCCGCGTATGCGCTTGAGCGTGCGCGCCAGCAACAAAACCGCGCGCGGCTTGTACGAGAGCCGCGGCTATGAACAGGTGGACATGTGGCCCAGATACTATGTGGGGGGTGAAGACGCTGTTGTGATGGAAAAGGTCTTAGACGAAGTAGACCAAAACTAACTATCTTACGATCGCGTCCGTCATTTTTGCCACACGCGCCATTTCCTTGACATCGTGCACGCGCACGATGTCTGCGCCGCGCATAATGGCTACGGAAACGGCCGCAGCCGTGCCCTCAATGCGTTCTTCAGGTGGAAGATCAAGTGTGTAACCAATAAACGATTTACGCGATGGGCCGATCAGCAATGGGTAGCCAAGCCCGCGAATCTCTCCGCAACGATTCAACAACTCCAGATTCTGCTCCACGGTCTTTCCGAAACCGATTCCCGGGTCGACGATGATCCGATCTTCTGAAATCCCCGCGTTCTGAGCGAGCTCCAGGCTCATGCGCAACTCGGATTTTACGTCTTCGATGAGGTTTTTGTAATCCACTCCCACGTAGCGCCCACCCAAGCGCTCGCGTACTTCCGCGTTGGTTGGCTGGCTCCGGTTGTGCATGATGATTACCGGGACTAGCCGAGCCGCTACCAGGTGCGCAAGCTCCGCGTCTGCGCGCAGGCCCCAGACGTCGTTCACCATATTGGCGCCTGCGTTCAAGGCTGCTTCGGCGACCTTCGATTTATAG
>JBOGUK010000155.1:0-7299 GCA_050695915.1 Anaerolineales bacterium | reverse complement strand
GGGGGAGTAGCGGAGCCGAAAAGAAACTTGGTGTCAGGTTGATGGCGACAGGATTCGTCGGATTACGATATTTGAATGTGATTAGAGAGTGGGAATCAGGTAAAGTTAGTCAGACCGACTTGGAGTTACGCGATTCCCATGTCTCGATTAAAAACAATGCCACCGCGGCCTGAATCTGCCCTGGCGGCGGATGCACCCTGGCGGCCGCGGCAAGGGCGACCGCTTCGAAAAGTTCATGGGCGTGGAATTCGAACGCAAACACGTGTGGATCTCCGATGTGGAACCCCCCTTCCTGCGCGCCTTCCGGGAAGGATGGCTGCGCTGGCCCTACGGCGACCACGACGATACATTGGACGCGGTGGCCTGGATGCTGGAAGCGGGGCAGCAGTATCTGATGGCGCAGCCCCGCGGCACGAAGCCGCTGAACCCGTATCTTGATTTTGGGAGGAGGTGAAGGAGTGTCACGTTTTCATTCCCGATCGCTCCCCTCACTTGTCATTCCAGGCGCTCCCCCCCTTGTCATTCCGAGAGCCTGTCCCGAGGGGAGCCGCGCAGCGGCGACGAGGGAAGAGCGTCTAGCGCCGCTTTTTAACGGCGCTGCTCACAGCCTGCCCTGAGCGAAACCGAAGGTGATCGAATGGGAGGAAATCCTATGGCGCGTATTTATAATCCGCCTGAACAGGAAACAACGGCGAATTAATGGCTGAAAGAACCTTCTACGTCTACATCATGTCCAATAACGCTGGCATCACCTATGTGGGTATGACCGCAAACCTCTATCACCGCGTCTAGGAACACAAAAGCGGCGCAATCCCGGGCTTTGCAAGCGCGCACAAAACATACAAACTCGTCTGCTACGAAGAGTACTAATACGTACAGGATGCCATCTTCCGCGAAAAACAAATCAAAAGCTGGCGGCGCGAAAAGAAGCGCTCCTTAATAAAGAGCGTCAATCCAAAATGGAACGACTTGAGTCAGGAATGGGATTTGCATGGATAGTACTTTGGCCAGTGAAGACACTCCTTATCCCCGCGCGTTAGGAATTCCTCGTCGGGCGTTGCCGCCAAAGGCGGCATCTAAAACGCCCTCGCTCGGAATGACAAAGATGAAGAATCCAGCTCCTGGAAGCGTTGCTAGGAAGCTGCTGCCAGCTTGCGGCTCTCTTCGATGTACGCCAGGCTTTGATGGCGGAAATACGTGTTGTACAGCGTGGCGTAGTGACCGCCTTGGGCCAGCAGGCCATCGTGGTTGCCTTCTTCGATGATCTGCCCCTGGCGCAGGACGATTATGCGGTCGGCGGCCTTGATGGTGGAGAGGCGGTGGGCGACCAGGATGCTGGTGCTTTCTTTCAAGATCAAGTTGAGCGCCTGCTGGATTTGCCACTCGGTGAACGGGTCGATGGACGCAGTAGCCTCGTCGAGCACGAAGATGGCCGGCTTCTGCACCAGCACGCGCAGCAGCGAAACCAACTGGCGCTGCCCCATCGAGAGCCGCGCGCCGCGCTCGCCCACTTCGGACTGCAGACCCTGCGGCAGCGTTTCCAACCATTCGCCCTCGCCGATGCGTTTGGCCAACGCCTCGATCTCGGCGTCGCCGGCATCCGCCTTGGCGTAACGGATATTCTCGGCCACGGTTCCCGCGAACAGGAACGGCAATTGCGAGACGATGCCCAATTGGCGGCGGTATTGCTCCAGGTCGAAGGTGCGGATGTCTATTCCATCGATGGCAAGAATGCCATCCTGGAATTCGTAGAAGCGAGCGACGAGTTTGGCAATGGACGACTTGCCTGCGCCGGTGTGCCCGACCAGCGCCACATTTTCCCCGGCCGCGACCTGCAGATTGAAATCGCGCAGCACGGTTTCGCGCTGCGTGTAGCTGAAATTCAGATTCTTGAACTCGATCTCGCCGCGCAAGCGCGGAACGTCGTTGCCGGCCGTTTGTTTCACGCTGGTTTCGGCGTCGATCAGCGCGAAGGAGCGCTCGGCAGCAGCCAGCCCGGATTGCAGCCGCGTCCAGAACGCGGAAAGGTTGAGCACGGGGAACCAGAACGAGTTGAGGCTTTGCAGGAACAGGAACCACGCGCCGGCGGTGATCACGCCCATGGCCACATTCACGCCGCCCACGTAGAGCAGCATGGCGGTACCCGCGGCGGCCAACGCGTTCAGCGCCGGGAAAACCAGCGTGAGCACGAAGCCGCGGCGCAGGTTCACGCTATAGGAATTGCGATTGGCTGTATCGAACTCGGAGAAGATGGCGCTCTCCTGGCGGAAGTTCTTGGCCACGGCGATGCCGGAGATAGTCTCCTTGATGGCCGCGTTGACGTTGCCCATGGCGCGCATGCCGCGCTGCGTGGTGTGCCGGGCGGCTTCGCGGAACGCCGCCGCCAGGATGTAGGTCAGCGGAAGCAAACCGAAGAGATACAGCGAGAGGCGCGCCTGGATGAGCACCAGCGCCGCGCCGAGGATGAGCGCCTCGCCGAACTGCGAGACCAGGTCGGTGATGAGCACGATCATGTCGCCGAACTCGCGCGTGTCGGAGGTGATGCGCGAGACCACCTTGGCGGACGGGTTCTCGTCATAGAAGGAAAGATCGTGTTCGGTGGCGGCCGCAAACCCTTCGACGCGCACGGCCATGACCACTTCGCCAATGGCCACCGCGGTGAGGCGGCGGCGCCACCAATTGGCCGCCCAGCTGAGGATGCCTGCGGCGAGGACTGCGGCAGTGACGAGCAAGATCTGAGCGTCGGTGAGCACGTCGCCGAGCGCGTCGAGGGCGCGGGCCAGCAGCAGCGGCACCGCCGCGCCGCCGACGGCGGTGAACAGCGAAAGCAACCCGCTGCCCCACAGCTTGCGCCCATGCGGGCGGAAATACGCGCCCATGCGCGCCAGCAGCTGGCGATCGCTGTACTGGCGATCGTAGGGTTCAACGTCGAGGCCTGAAAAGAAACCCATTGGCTACAAGGAAAGGCCAGCCTTGAGCTTCACCGAAGGGGAAGCGTGAGGGATAAAGGCGAAAGGATGAGGGATAAGGAAAAGAAAAACAATTTAAACAACACTTCATTCATTTTGTCATTCTGAGTAGCCGAGGTCTTCGTCAAATGCTCGGCGGATGCCGAGTGTTTGCTGAAACCCTCGGCGTAAGCGAAGAATCCCCGCAGTGATGCGGAAACACGGAGAGCGCGCTGGAACAAAAAACAAATGGTCATTCTTGAAAAATCCGTTGATAAGCCTTTGAGGTTTTCAGCAATTCTTCGTGGCTGCCGGAGGCGACCAGCTTCCCTTTGCGCAGCACGAGGATCAAATCCGCCCAGCGGATCTGCGAGAGACGGTGCGTGATAATCAGCGTGGTGCGCCCTTTGGCGGCGGCATAGATGGCGCGCTGGATCAGGTCTTCGGTGGCGGAATCGATGGCGGAGGTGGAATCGTCGAGGATGAGGATACGCGGATCGGTAAGGAAGGCGCGTGCCAGGGCCAGGCGCTGGCGCTGCCCGCCGGAGAGCGTCACGCCGCGCTCGCCGACCACAGTCTGGTAGCCTTCGGCGAACTCCGTGATGAACTCGTGCGCCTGCGCCTGCCTGGCGGCTTCTTCGATATCCGCCTGCGAGGCGCCGGGCACGCCAAAGGCGATGTTCTCGGCGATCGAGCGCGAGAACAGGAAAATATCCTGCTCGATGATCGAAATCTGCTGGCGCAGCGATTCCAGGTTCCACTCGCGCACATCGATACCGTCCACCAGCACGGTGCCGCCGGTGACGTCGTAGGTGCGGTTGACCAGCTTGGCGAGCGAAGTCTTGCCCACGCCGGTCTGCCCGACAATGGCAACGGTTTGGCCGGGCTGGATGGTGAACGAGACATCGCTGAGCGCGGGCTCATCCATATCGTAGGCGAAAGTGGTGTTGCGGAATTCCAGCGCGCCTTTCATTGGCGCCGTTTGGCCGGAAACGTTCTGGTCGAGATCGGTCTCGCGGTTCATCAAATCGAGGATGCGGCGCGCGCTGGCCACGCCGAGCGAAACCTGCGAATAAGCGAAGAGCGAGGTGAACACGGGAAACCCGAAGAGCGCCAGCAAGCCGAAATAGGCGATCACATCGCCGAGCACGATCTCGCCGCGCTGGTAAAGCGCCAACGAGTGCCAGAGACCGCCTGCTTGCGCCACGCCCATGAGCAGCATGGGGAGGAAACGCGCCTCGATGGTCCCCTGGTGCACGAAGGCATCCCGGAAGCGGCGGGCATTGCGCTGGAAAAGGGAAACCTCTTCTTTTTCCTGCGCCATACCCTTCACGGTCTCGATGCCGTCGAGGGCTTCGGACAGGCGCGAGTTCAGCGCGCCAAATGATTGGCGCACCTCAGTGGTAACCGGAGAGAGCTCGGCCAGGTATTGCCAGATCGAGAGGAAGTACGCAATGGTGAAAAGGGTCGGCGTGAGCGCCAGCGCGGGGTGGATGGGGTAGGACGCGAAGATCGGCGTCAGCAGGAAGAAACTGGCGCCGACCACGAGATTGAGTCCCGGGTTGAACATCAAGTTGATCTCGCGCACGTCGTTGGTGGCGCGGGCCATCGTGTCGCCCACGGGCTGCAAGCTGTGAAAGGTCATGCTTTTGCCCAGCAGACTCACGTAAAGCTCTTCGCGGATATTGCGTTCAAAGAGCTGACCGAGCCACTCTGCGCCAAAATTGCGCGCCCACTGCAGGAACGAGCGGATGAACTGGCTGATCAGGATGGTGCTGACGAAACCGAGCAGCAGGTCGGTGCGCGGCGGGGATTGCAGGATGGCCTCGAAGGCATCCCCGATCACAATCGGCACCACGGCGGCCAGCGCGCCGTTGCTGGCAGCGCCAATCAGCAGGATCAAGCCAATGGGCCAATAACGCGCGAAATGCGAGAACAGCCAGCGCAGCGGACCGCGGCGGTCGGTGCGATAGCGTTCGGGCAGCGTGAACTCCGCTGCGTGAACAGCGGGAACAACGGTAGTGGTCAAATTGACTCGCTTAGGGTGTTAACGAGACGACAAGCAGCAAGGATACCACGAGGGGAAGTGCACAAGGAAACTAGTACACAAGTAAACAAGGAGGGATGCCGTGTTTACTTGTGTACCTGTCTACCTGTTTAATTACCTAGCACGCTCGAGGAGAGTGATGGTGAAATCGTGGTCGTTCTTGGGGCCGGCCGAAAATTCCCTACGTTCGCGCTCGATCCATTCGGCAGCATCATATTCCGGGAAGAAAACGTCGGCGCGCGCATCGGCGTGAACTTTGGTGAAATGAAAGCGATCGGCGAGCGGCAGCGCCTGGGCGAAGACCTGGGCGCCCCCGATCACGAAGAGTTCCTGCTCGCTTGCTTCACGGGCCAGCGCGAGTCCTTCGTCGAAGGACCCGGCGAGCTGCGCGTCTTCAGGCTGGAAGCGCGCATCGCGCGACAAGACGATCAAATTGCGCCCCGGCATCTTGCCCGCGGAACTCTGGTATGTCTTGCGGCCCATGAGTACGTGGTGACCCATGGTGAGGCGGCGGAAAAGTTTGAGGTCGTCGGAAAGGCGCCAGGGCAGCCGATTGTTGCGGCCGATGCCGCCGCGCTCATCGACCGCCGCAATGATGGAAATGATCACACGGCTACCGCGGCTTTGATATGGGGGTAGGCTTTATAGTCGCGTAGCGTGAAATCGGAATAATCGAAGGCGAAGAGATCCTTGACCGCGGGATTGATTTCTATGCGCGGCAACGGATATGGCTGGCGGGTGAGTTGCAAGCGGGCCTGCTCGAAATGGTTGGAATACAGGTGGCAATCGCCAAGGCTGATCACGAAGGTTCCAGGTTGAAGGTTGCAGGTTTGAGCGACCATAAGCGTTAGGAGGGAATAGGACGCAATGTTGAACGGCAATCCCAGGAATATATCCGCGGAACGCTGGTAGAGCTGGCAGGAAAGCTTTCCGTCAGCCACGTAGAACTGGAAAAGGATATGGCACGGAGGAAGAGCCATGCGCGGAATGTCACCGGGATTCCAGGCGGAGACGACCAGGCGGCGGGAATCCGGGTTGCGCTTGATTTCGTTGAGCACCCCGGAAAGCTGGTCGATGGTGCGTCCGTCGCCCAGCGGCCAAGAGCGCCACTGCGCCCCGTAGACCGGGCCCAGCTCGCCTTGCTCGTCGGCCCATTCGTTCCAGATGCCCACACTGTGCTCCTGCAGGTAGGCCACGTTGGTCTCACCGCGCAGGAACCAGAGGAGTTCGTAGATGATGGATTTCAGATGGAGCTGTTTGGTTGTCAGAAGCGGGAAACCTGCTGAGAGATCGAAACGCATCTGGTGCCCGAAGATGGAGCGGGTGCCGGTACCGGTGCGATCCATTTTTTCGGCGCCGGACTCGAGAACATGCTGCATGAGGTCAAGGTACAGTTGCATGTTAGGAAATCGGAATGATATTCAGGCGGCCGCAGGAAGTTTGCGGCGCCAGACTGATTTTAGCTCAAGAATGTTTTAGCCAAGATCGAACGAGCGGCTTCGATATCGCGATCGATTTGAGCCATCAGTTCATCGACGATGGAAAATTTCTCTTCATCCCGCAGTCGGGCAATGAAATCAAGGTTAAGTGTTTCCCCGTAAAACTGCCCGTCGTCGTAATCAAGGAGATAGGTTTCGACGACCGGTGCCGGCAGGTTGTCATTGAAGGTTGGGCGCACACCAATGCTGGTGACAGAGCCCCAGGATTTGCCTTTCACGGTGGCTTGGGTCACGTAGATCCCTATGGCGGGGACGAGTCGTTTCTTCCAGATATCCAGATTCGCCGTGGGAATGCCGAGTGAGTGACCGCGCCCTGCGCCGCGCACAACCTGGCCCGAGATCGAATAGGGCCGGCCAAGAAATCGAGCCGCAGACTCAACGGCACCCTCATGTAGCAGCGCCCGGATCCTGGACGAGGAAATTACCTCGCCGTGCTGCATCACCGGTGGGACAACGTGAACCTTGAAATCCATTTCCCCACCTAGGCGCTGCAGGAACTCCACGTTGCCTTCGCGGTTGTGCCCGAGCGCAAAATCTGCGCCAACGCGGAGCTGCGTGAAACCCAAGTGCCGCTTAAGCAGCAAGACGAAATCGCGCGCCGGGGTTTGCGCCACTTGCTGGTCGAATGGATGGGTGATGGCCACATCGACGCCGAGATCAGCAAACAAATCTGAGCGCTCGTCGGGAGTGGTCAGATAAAAGTCTTCCCGCTCCCCACGCAAGATCTCTGTGGGATGCGGAAAAAAACTGAGAACTACCGAAGGGACATTCTCGACGCGGGACGCGGCGGCGAGCTCTTTAATGA
>JBOGUK010000154.1:0-12054 GCA_050695915.1 Anaerolineales bacterium | reverse complement strand
AGAGGACCTGCTGGCAGGGGTCGCAGACCTGTTGTGGGGAGAGATTTCTCCGCCGGAAGAAACCGCGAGCCCGACTCGAAACCTGGGCATGCTGGCTCGCTCGATTCGAGCCTTGTTTCAACGTCACCCGCAAGCCGCACCCCTGTTGCTGCGCACCTACGCGCTAAGCCGCAGCCTGCTTGAATTGATGCGCCGCTATCTGGAAGCTCTGAAAAGAGGCGACCTAGGCGGCCGCGATCGGGCTGCTGTGCTACGGTCTATGGTTTCCTACGCTTTGGGATACGGCTACACCGAGACCTCGGTGTTCGGTTTGTATTGCGGCCCGTCGGATCCAGCAGCGCTTCCACCCGCACCCACCAGGGAGGAGGTTCTAATGTATCTGGGGCAGGCATTGCCGCCAGATACGCCGCCCGGCTTGGCGGAGACCGCAAAGGTAATGATCGCGGATTGCAATTCGGATCAGTGCTTTGAGGATGGCCTCGAGTTGATGCTAGCGGCTTTAACGCAGCGATCTAGTTAGTTACAAATCCTTGATGTACACGCGGTGATTCTTATACGGCTTGCCGCCCAGGTTTTCTAGATCGCGGCGCATCTGAACGGCCGATTCAGCGACCTGGGTCAGGTCGCAGTGCTGGAACTGGAAATCATGTGCGGTCTTTTCCATTTCGGAATACATCAGCGCATTACCGCCGCGCCCCTGGAACTCGGGTAGGATGCCGATGCCGTTCAGTGAAACCCACTGCGTGCGGCGCACCTCGAGCATGATGTCGATGATCCCGAAAGGTAGCAGCCGCCCGCGGGCGCGCCGCAAGGCTGCGGATACATCCGGAAAAGCGAACAGGAAGCCAACGATCTCATCATCGTGCTCGATCACCTTGATCAGGCGCGGATCGGCGATCACCATAATGTTCTGGATGACGAAATCGATCTCGCGCTGGGTGAGCGGGTAATATTCCCAATTGTTCACGAAGGACTTGTTGTACGCCGCGCCGATGCGCGCGCCCCACTGGACAAGCTCGCGCTTATTGCGGAAACGCTTCACGCGCAGCGTGCCGCGCTGCTGCACGCGGTCGGCGATGCTGTGCACACGTTCCGGCAAGCGGAACGTATCGCGGCTGATATAACAGGAGACAAAGTCCACCAGCTTGCGGAAACCGAGCGTTTCGACCAGGCGCGGATAATACGCGTAGTTGTAGTTCATCATATTCATCATCTGGCGGTGTTCGTAGCCTTCCACCTGGATACCGTAGCCGTCCAGCGGCCCAAACCCTTTAGGCCCAACGACCTGGTTCAATCCTCGCTGCCGTGCCCATTTAAAGACGCGCTCAAAGAGCGCTGTTGCAACCTCGTGATCTTCGATGCAATCGAAGAGGTAGAACTGCGCCTGCTTGTTGTCGTGATACTGGTTGTAAGGACGGTCCTCGAGCGCAGCGATCCGCCCGACAATTTCGCCGCCGCGCTCGGCGACGAAGAAATCCGCGTCCGAGTGCTCGTAAAAGGGATGTTTCCTGCGATTTAGAAATAGGTGAGCATCGATCAGCAGCGGGGGAACCCACTGCGGATTGTCCTCATACAGCTTGTACGGGAATTCGACAAAGCGACGCGCCTCGCGTTTGGAGCTGGTGTCTATTTGCTGGATGGTGACCATGGGTGGGATTATAAAACTCACTACTGCTACTGCGAGGAGGGCGTTTAGCGCCGTTTTTAACGGCGCTGCCCTAGCCTGCCCTGACCTGAACGGAGTGAGGGGGAACGGGTGGCAATCTCCCGGCTACTTTCGCGATGTGTCTGGGAGGATTGCTTCCGTTCCCTAAGCTCCGTTCAGGCTCTGCTCCCAAGTTATGCATGGTTACATCACCGCCAATGACGAATGGGACGAAAAAAAGGAGCGCCTTAGGCGCTCCCTTCTTCCAATGTCGGAAAAATGAAGAGGCTAGCTGTTGAGGAATGCGGCTACGTTCTTCCACATTCCAAGAATACTGCCGCCGATCATGCCGAGCCCGGTGAGCAGCGATCCTCCCATAACGTAAGCCGAGCGCACGTCCACCAACAATTCCGGGACCTTGCTCACGGCGTAGAAATAATCAACCCCGAAATAGGTCAGCGCCAGCCCGCCAACCAGGATGCCGCCGCCCAGGATCATGAGGAATGGGCTTTGCTTCTGCGCCACAGTCTTTCCGTGGTACAGCTCCACCTCCTGCACCAGCAGTTCAGCATCGTTCCAGCCCACGCCGAGTTTCTGGCACAGGGTCATGATGATGTCGTTGCGGTCGTGGTGCTTGGCCAACTCGCTGACGACATAAGCCTTCACCTTTTTTGTCCATGGCTGAGCTCCGTGAACTTTTGCGCCATTATATAAAAGGGTCTGACTTCGCCGCAATAGTACTGTCGGCGTAAAACGCGAAAGCAGGCTGGGCGGGCCCATCGATACCGCCTACGGGCCCTTTGCGGATTTTGTGAACGCCGTGAAGGCGGACAACAATCCACAAGGTTGACGGGTCACTCTTTGGGGAAAGCTTTTATTTTTAATTTCCCCTCATCATCTTGAACCAATTCCCCCATCGGCATCGTTGTGTCGTGCTCGAAGACGATCAATGCCTTGTTTTCGAAAAGCCATTTCTGCCAGTACGTTTTCGTGCGGATGGTTTCCAGCGGTTCCACATCGTACGCGGTGACCCAGCCCAGCCGCTCTATGTGCACAGCGTAGCTGGCGAGATCGGTGGCGTAGAACACGGGCCGGCTGCCGCCTTCCAGCAGGATGCACTGCAGCCCGCGCGTGTGCCCGGGCGTCACCACGCAGCGCACGTCTTTGGTGACCTGTGCGTCGCCGTGTAAGAAGCGAAATTTGTCCGCCTCCCAGATGGGAACGTAGTTTTCGAACAGATACGTGGCACGGGTCCTGGCATCCGGGTGCATGGCGTCCGCCCATTCGATGCGCTGCACCCAGTATTCGGCGTTCGGGAACGTGGGTTTCACTTTTCCGTTGGCGAGCGTGGTGTTTCCGGAACAGTGATCCGAGTGCAGGTGTGTATCGAGCACGATGTCAACGGCTTCAGGTTTTACGCCGTGCCTGGCAAGATTTTCGATCAGGTTCCCCTCGGGATAACGCAAGCCCCATTGGCGAATGCCTTTTTCATCCAGCTTGTCCCCCATACCGTTGTCAACGAGGATCGTCTTGCCTTCTGAAAAGATCAGAAGGCAATTGAGACTCATCGGAACGAGTTGATTTTCGTTTGGACTTTGATGCTTAGTCCACAGCGCTCGAGGAACGAGCCCGAACGGCCCGCCGGGATCGACCCACACCTGGCCGGTGGGAATGATATGCCACTCAAGCGACATTGATGTTGGGGCTAGCGGTTCTTTCTGCGCCTGCGCCGTCGTTTGCCGCCTGATGGCGTGCCGGCTTCGGCTGTTGCCGGCTCGGCGGCAGCGCCACCGTTAGTGGATGGCGCGGGCGCCTGCGCGGCGGGCAAGGCCGCGGCGCGAGCTGTTTGCCCGATGGCGCCTGGTTGGAACACAAACATGCGGTTTACGACCGAGCTGCGCATATCCGCGAACAGATTCTGGAACATGCGGAAGGCCTGCGCTTTGTACTCGACCAACGGGTCGCGCTGGGCATAGGCTTCGAGGCGCACGGAGATGCGCAATGCCTCCATGCGCGTGAGGTAATCGATCCACAACTCTGAGATCACCCGCAGCAATAATTGGCGATAGGCCTCATTGAGCGCCGACTTACCTAGCGTCTGCACGGCTTTCTGTTTGTCCTCATCCGGCAACGCGCTCAGCGGCTTGCCGTTCAGGCTCTCGAAAGCTTCGCCCAGCGAAGCTTTCAGCGCATTGCGACCAGCCTCGTTGATGTCGCCCGGCGTGCGGGCGGCCATGCCTTCCCAGGCTGCCATACCCCAAACCAATTGCATGCCCTTTTGTGCGTTTTTGAGATGGACGAGCACTTTCTCCGTGATGTCTTCGGCATCCGAAGCTTGAATGAATTGCGCTGCGTAATACGGCAAGCTGAGCCGCTTCTGCCGCTGCGTTACCTGCTTATGAGTCTTCTTGTCGAAGGCCGCCACGCGAGTCTCCGGCATGTTGATCAGGGCATTCAACAGAATGCCCTCATGGATGTTGCCATCGACGCGTGCCAGGTTTTCGCTGAGTTCACGGGCGATTTGCCCCTGTTCGCCTACGAAGCGTTCGCGCCTGGCAGCGAACTCAGTGCGCACGGCATCCGTGAGCCGCTGGCCGATCTGTGTCCATTCTTCTTTCGCAAGCTCCTCGGCCTTTAGGTCGAGTGAGTTTTCCAAACGGCGCTCAAGAGCCCCGATCAGGCGAACGACCGCCTGTTCGCGCAGGCTTTGCTCCACGAGATCGTGGACCAGGTCCGCGGCTTTTTCAGGATCGTTGCGTAGTAAGTGCTGATCCTGCCCGCCCATTTTGAGCGGCAGGTGCAGCAAGGTGCTGAGCTCGGTTACCAGCTGGCTGGGCGAACGCTGCTCGCCTTCCTCTTCGAGGCGCAGCCCCTGCATGAAGGTTTCCAGGGTTTCGGTGCGCTCATCCATGAGTTGGTCGAGCCTGACGCGATTGGTCTCCAGCAATTCCGCCAACGCATGCTGCAAGTGTTCTTCTTCTGCTTCCAGTGATTTGCGCGCCACATCGAGCAGCGCGGATTGAGCTTGCTCCCTGCTTTCAATTTTCTGCGACTTGAGTTCGTCCATCAATAATTGGTAGGTGAACGAGGGCAGCAGAACGCGGTTCATAATGATGGATGGCTGGATCTGCTCCAGCCAGGCGAGCAGCTTCCAGGGACCATCGGCGTCCTCGAGCGCGGCGGGGACGCGCAGGCGCACTTCCTCTTCGAGCATCTGCTGCACGTCTTCGCTTAGATCCTCTTTCGTCATGATGCGATCGCGCTGCGAATAGACCCTGGCGCGCTGCGAGTTCAACACGTCGTCGTATTCGAGCAGATGTTTGCGGGCGTCGAAGTTCGCGCCTTCTACACGGGTCTGCGATTGTTCGATGATGCGGCTCACGAGGCCATATTCGAGCGGCAGGTTTTCGTCCATACGCATGCGCCCCATGGCGTTCTCCACCTGCTGGCCGCCAAACAGGCGCATCAGATCATCCTGCAGCGAGAGAAAGAAGCGCGACGAGCCGGGATCGCCTTGGCGGGCGGCGCGCCCGCGCAGCTGGTTATCGATGCGGCGCGCCTCGTGGCGTTCGCTGCCGATTACGTGCAGGCCGCCAAGCTCTTTCACTTTGGCCATCTCGTCCATGGATTTCAGGAAATACTCGATCTCACTGCGGTAGATGCCGTAATCCTCGCTCTTAAGTTTTTGCAGCGCATCGCGCTGCTCTTCGAGAGTCAGGTTGTAGGGTTCCTCGATGCCGGACTTGCGCAGCACGCGGCTCACCGCGGTGAGCACTTCCTCGGCGATCTCGCCGCCCAGCTTGATATCCACTCCGCGCCCGGCCATATTGGTGGCAATGGTGACGGCGCCAAAGGCGCCGGCGCCTGCGATGATTTGGCTTTCTTCGGTGTGCTTGCGCGCGTTGAGCACCTGGTGTGGCGCTCCGCCCTGGATGGTTTTCGTCAAGCGCGTTTTGTCTTCTTCCTTCAGGCCGAGGATGGCCAGCAGCCGAGCAAGGTTCTCGTCGGTCTGTAAGTTCAGGTTGCCCCCGCAATCGGTTGCCATCTTGCGCATTTCAGCGATATTCAGTTTCTCCAATGGCTGATCGAGGAATTGCAGTTCGGGGATAACGAAACCCTCGTCCGTCTTCTGTGTCTTTTCGAACCATAGTTCGCGCAAGTGCAATGTTTGCAGCAGACGCTGCACCGGCTCCGCCCGCAATCGCGTGGAGAGCAAATCAGAACGCTCCACGGAGGTCGTGCCCACCAGGATAGGGCGGCCAATCACGTGGATGGCGACGATCTCTCGCACGATGGCGCGCAGTTTCGCTTCGACGTTCTTGTAGACTACGTCCGGGTAATCCTTGCGCTTCCAGAGCACGGGAGGTTGTTCAGGATCGTCTTTCTTCGCGAAATAGGTGAACTTGTAACCCTGCTCATCTTTCGCTTCGATCTGCTGAAGGCCGGATTCTTCGCGCGCCGCGCTGTACTCGACATTCGATGGCAGGGCCATCACGTCCAGTTTGTAGATCTTGTCGAATTCCTCGGCTTCGGTGAGCGCGGTGCCCGTCATCCCGGCCAGCTTCTCGTACATACGGAAGTAGTTCTGGATGGTGATGGTGGCGTAGGTGACGTTTTCGGCCTCTACCTTGACGCCTTCCTTCGCTTCCACGGCCTGGTGCAAGCCATCCGACCAGCGGCGCCCGGGCATCAGGCGCCCGGTGAACTCGTCGATGATGACCACCTGGCCCCCCTGTACCAGGTAGTCCTTGTTGCGCTTGAAGAGGTGCTGCGCGCGCAAAGCTTGTTCCACGAAACCCAGAGTGCGGGCTTGCTCCGGCGTGATGTCTTCGGGGCGCTCGGGATCCCTCAGCGGGGTGCCAAGCAGCTGCTCCAGGTGCACCTCACCAATCTCCGTAAGAGTGACAGTGCGGTCTTTCTCATTAACTTCGTAGTCTTCGGGATTCAGGCGCTTTACGACCTGTGCCATGCGGATGTAGTGTTCGGCTTCGTCGTGCGCCGGGCCGGAGATGATCAGCGGAGTGCGCGCCTCGTCGATGAGGATGTTGTCCACCTCGTCGATGATGGCGTAATAGTGACCCCGCTGCATAGCCTCGCCAAGACGCATCTTCATGTTGTCGCGTAAATAATCGAAGCCGAACTCACTGTTCGTGCCGTAGGTAATATCGGCGGCGTACGCCTGGGCGCGGGGAACTTGCTCCAGTTGGTGCTGGTCTTCGTGAGTAGATTCTTTCTTTAGATTAACCAGGTAAGCGAAACGCCCGCTTTCCGTGCGCGAGCCGACCTGCAGCACGCCCACCCGCATGCCCAGCATGTCGTAGATTGGCCCCATCCAGCGCGCATCGCGGCGCGCCAAATAGTCGTTGACCGTGATCAGATGAGCGCCGCGCCCGGTCAGCGCGTTCAGGTATAGCGGCATCGTGGCCACCAGCGTCTTGCCTTCACCCGTGCGCATCTCGGCAATGCGCCCCTGATGCAGGGAAATGCCGCCCATGAGCTGCACGTCGTACGGGCGCAAGCCGATGGCACGCTTGCTGGCTTCACGCACGGCAGCATAGGCGTAAGCCAGGATCTCATCCAGGCTTTCGCCTTTTGCAAGCCGCTCGCGGAACTCCGTGGTCTTGGTGCGCAGGGCGTCCTCCGACATGGACTCGAATTCCGGCTCCAGCCCGTTGATGAACTCCACCATTTCGGAAAACGCTTGGATGGTCTGTTTGCTTGGATCGCCCCCGAACAATTTAGTTAAATTTTTCAGCATTATGTTGCTTAACGACTCCTGGCGACGGAATGCCGCGTTGTTACTTGACTTTTCGCCTCGAGTAAAAGATTATAGCACCCAGGATTTTCATTCGATTTTTGCCAATATTTGTCTGACTATTCCACAACGTGTGTTCCTGAGCGAAGCGTCAGCCTGCCCTGACCCTGAACGCAGTGAAGGGAAGGGATCCCCGCTGGTGTTCTGCGCTAAATCCAGCCCGTTGGTTCAAGAGACATTAAAACCTGGCCAGTCAACCTTAAAAGGTCAAACCTTTTAAGGTATCGAATCGAGGGCGTTGCTATAATCCACTTGTCCATTCAACCTTAGATAATTAATGTCTTTTACTCATCTCCACGTCCATACCGAATACTCCTTGCTGGACGGCTTCAGCAAGATTCCTACTCTCGTCCAGAGAGCCAAGGAACTGGAGATGGAGTCTCTGGCGATCACAGACCACGGCGCCCTCTATGGCGTGATCGAATTCTTCGCTGCCGCCAGGGAAGCCGGCGTCAAACCGATCATTGGGATGGAAGCCTATCTGGCTTCTCGCAGCATGACCTCCCGCGATCCCATGGAGGACAAAAAGTCCTCCCATCTCCTCCTGCTGGCGGAGAATGCCACGGGCTACAGCAATCTGTTGAAAATTGCATCGGCTGCTCAGCTGGAGGGATTTTATTATTTTCCGCGCATTGACCACGATTTCCTGGCTGCGCACGCCGAGGGGCTGATCGCCACCTCCGGCTGCCTATCTGCCGAGGCGCCGCGCGCCATCCTCAACGAAAACCTCTCGCTGGCCCAAAGTAAGCTGGATTGGTATTATCAGGTCTTCGGCAAGGACAATTTTTTCCTCGAGCTGCAACACCACGAGATCCCCGAGCTCCATAAGGTAAACCGTATCCTGCGCGAGATGGGGCCGCGCTACGAAGCCCGCTTCGTAGCCACCAATGATGTGCACTATGTGAACCAGGAAGACGCCCGTTTGCAGGACATCCTGCTCTGCGTCCAAACTGGCAGCTTGCATAACGACCCGAAGCGAATGCGCATGTCCGGCACCGATTTTTACCTGCGCAGTCCCGCAGAAATGGCTGCCCTTTTTGCAGAAGTGCCAGAGGCGCTCAACAATACACAGCTGATCACCGAGCGCTGCAACGTGAATCTCGAGAACAAGGGTTACCACCTGCCGCACTTTGAGGTGCCCCAAGGTTTCACGGCGAAAACTTATCTGCGCAAACTATGCCTTGAGGGACTGCCTCGGCGCTACGGTGACCGCGCCGGATCGCCTGAGGTGCTTGAGCGCCTTGAAGCCGAGCTCAAGACTATCGATAAGATGGGATTCAACGCCTATTTCCTCATCGTGTGGGATCTTTGTCGATACGCCAGCGAGCACAACATCTGGTACAACGCGCGCGGCTCGGCGGCTGGCTCCATTGTCGCCTATTCACTGGATATCACCATGGTCGACCCGCTGGCGCACGGGTTGATCTTCCAGCGTTTCTTAAATGAAGACCGCGTGAGCATGCCGGATATCGACCTGGATTTCCAGGACGATAAGCGCTACCTGCTCATGGAATACGCCGCGCGACGTTACGGTGAAGACCGCGTGGCAGCCATCATTACGTTCGGGAAGCTAAAGGCGCGTGCCGCCGTGCGGGATGTGGGCCGCGTCCTCGATGTACCTCTTACTGAGGTCGACCGGGTGGCCAAGCTTATCCCGAACATCCCAGGCAAGCCGGTTTCAATCGCAGAGGCGCTTGAGACCATTCCGGAATTCGCAACTGAATACAAGGGCAAGCCTTACGTTAAGGAACTGGTGGACACTGCACGGCAGATGGAAGGCGTCATCCGCAACGCGGGGACACATGCCGCAGGCGTAGTGATCGCCGATAAACCCATCATCGAATATGTCCCGCTCAACCGTCCCACGGGCAGCAATGCCCAAGATACGCCCATTAAAGTCCTTACACAGTTCGAAATGTCCACGTTGGATGAGCTGGGATTGCTGAAGGTAGATTTCCTGGGACTTTCCACGCTCACCATTATGGAGCGCGCTTGCAAGCTGATCAAGGAGCGCCACGGTAAAGATTACAACTTGCAGAACATCCCTGTCGATGATCCCGCCACGTTCGAACTGCTAGGTAAAGGTGAAACTGCCGGCGTGTTCCAGTTTGAAGGCGCCGGCATGCGCCGCTGGATGATGTCGATGAAACCGAAGTCGCTCGACAACGCCATCGCCATGGTTGCGCTCTTCCGCCCCGGCCCCATGGATTTCATTCCCACCTATATTGCGCGCATGCACGGCAAAGAACCTGTGAACTACGCACATCCCAAACTGGAGAGCATCTTCGCCGAAACCTTCGGCATCGCGGTCTATCAGGAACAGCTCATGTCAGCCGTGATGGAAATCGCCGGGTACTCTGCGTCCGAAGCGGACGACCTGCGCAAGGCCATCGGCAAGAAGATCGAAGGGAAACTGAAGAAGCACCGCAAGAAGTTCATACAGGGCGCGGTGAAGCAGGGCATTGAAGAAGCCAACGCGGAAGCGATATTCGCAGATTGGGAAAACTTTGCGCGCTACGGGTTCAACAAAGCGCACGCCGCGGATTACGGCATGATCGCAGTCCAAACCGCGTATCTGAAGACCCACTACAAAGAAGAGTACATGACCGCTTTGCTTTCGGTGTCCCAGGGGGACAGCGACAAAGTGGCTTATTACGTGAATGATTGCCGGCGCATGGGCATCGACGTCCTTCCACCGGATGTGAACACCAGCCTGTGGGATTTCGCCATTGGAGATCGCGCGGATAAAGGACCGGCGATCCGATTTGGGCTTGGCGCTATCAAAAATGTTGGCGGCGGACCAGTCGAAGCCATCATTACAGAGCGGACAGGCATTGCTTTCGAGGGCGCAGCCGATTTTGCGCGCCGCGTCGACCTGCGGCTGGTGGGCAAGCGTCCGCTGGAGTGTTTGATCAAGGCAGGCGCCTTAGACGCCTTCGGCTCAAGGCATGCGTTGTTGGCTGCGCTGGACAACATGGTATCTTCCAGCACTGCCTTGTTCCAGGCAAAAGAAGTTGGGCAACTGACGTTCTTCGAGGGCGGATCAGGTATGGCGAACGAAATTGTGCTTGCGGAAAGTGGCGAGGAATCAGAACCCATCCGCCGGGAGCGGCTCAGTTGGGAGCGCGAGTTGATTGGATTGTACGTGTCAGATCATCCGCTCAGCCCCCGTATGAAGGAACTGGCGGCTGTGGTAACGCATTTCTCACCACAGCTTTCCGAGGTGGTGTCAAACGAGCGTGTGCGTGTGGCCGGGTTGGTGAAAAGCTATCGCAGTTTCCAGACCAAGCAAGGCAAGTCCATGGCTTTCGTCACCATCGAAGATCCGAATGGAGTCATCGACCTCGTGCTTTTCCCGTCGATTTGGGAGCGGCACGCGGCGTTGATCCAATACGACAAATTGATCATCGTGGAAGGCCGCCTCGACAGCCGTAACAACGAGGGCAAGATCCTGGTCGACAAAATCGACACGCAGCTCAACATCGTAGTCCCGGCAGATCAGGAGCCAAACACTCAGCAGCCCGCGCAAGCGGCAAGCGAAGTGCAAACGTCGCAGCCCTTTATCGCGCAGATACCTGTGAGTTATCCACCTGAAAACAATTCCAATGGGAAAGGGGATGGCAACGACAGCCTACCCGAACCCCCGGAGGCATTTCCTCCAGGTTGGGAGCAGGCAGTGGAAGGTGAGTACCCGTTGAGCAAGGGAGGCGAGACGGTCAATGATGAGTCCATCCCGCAGGAAGAGCCTATTCCGGTATCGCAAGATGCATTCGTGGAACCCGCGCCAATGCTCGCCGCGAATCATCAGAAGGATAATCAGGAAAGCGACATGATTGAAGCATCTCAGGATGATCAGGCTCCCCAGGATGCGATAAATCACAGTAACTCTCTCGAGGCGGCAGCGATAGAGCGGGTCGATCGGGCTGAAATTCTGCCGTTCATCACGCCGCCGCCTGCCAAGCGCGAGCGCGGTGAGCGCCGTCCGCGGCTTGCCACCATCTACCTGCGCAGCAAGGGCGACAAATTCCGCGATATCTTGCACATGCGCCGCGTGCATGGCGCGCTGATTTCGTACCCCGGAAACGACCGCTTTACGTTTTACGTGTTCGAAGGGCGCAGCGGTTATTTGCTTGAGTTTCCCAACGAAAGCACGGATTTGAACGAGGACCTCATTGCGCGATTGGAAGAACTTGTCGGTGAGAATAATCTGCGTATAGAGGATATTAATTACCATTAGGAGTAATATGAAAACCCGTTTTGCCTTTAGGTTTCTTCTTGCTGGCATTCTATTATCTGCCTGCGGCGGCCTCCCCGGTGTGCCGGATGAACGCGCCGTGCAGACCGAAATCGCCGCCCAGGTGCTCACGGCCCTCGCCCCCGCGGCGACCGAGCCAGCGGCCACAGCAGAGTCAACCGCAGTCTCCACCGACACATCGGCTCCACCCGATACAGGCACGGAGGCGGTGATTGTGTTTCAGCCTGGTGGGTTGTTTTCCGAGGAACAAAGAAACAACATTCTCACTCGCGTGGTAAATCCATTCATCTTGTATCATCAAGGTTTGGAAGGTCACCCTCCACTGGTCAGTATTTCGAT
>JBOGUK010000153.1:0-13351 GCA_050695915.1 Anaerolineales bacterium | reverse complement strand
ATCGTTAGATGCAGCCAAAGAAAAAGCTCACTGCGATTTCGGCCAATTTGTCGGTGGAGGAAAGAGGAATTCAAGTTTGCTAAAGGACCTATCTGGAAAAGCCGCAGGATTGAAGCTCTATCTGGATCAAACCTACGGTGATCTAAAGCTCGATGACATGACCGATTGGTTGCCACACTTTTCTGAATGGCCAGCCAACGCGCCGCTGGCAGTTCATGCGGAGGGTAAAACGCTGGGGGCTGCAATTCTGCTGGCGGCCACCTGCAACAGGCTGGTTCATTTGTGTCATGTTTCTCGCCGCGAGGAAATACTGATAATCAAGGCAGCTAAAGAAAACGGGATTGCAATCACCTGTGAGGTTTGCCCGCATCATCTATTTCTGACCGAGAGTGATATTCCTGCAATCGGCCAGGGGCTTTCGGAGGTTCGGCCGCGCCTGGCGACCGAGGCTGATCGCGACGCATTATGGGAAAACATGGACGTAATCGACTGCTTTGCGACCGATCACGCCCCGCATACTCTGGCCGAAAAAGATGGGGAAAATCCGCCGCCCGGTTTCCCCGGGCTCGAGACAATTTTGCCTTTGCTGCTTACTTCTGTTAATGAGGGCCGATTGACCTTAGACGATTTAACGATCCGCCTGGACGAAAACCCCCGCAAAATCTTCAACCTACCCATGCAAGACGACACCTTTATCGAGGTCGACCTGAAGGACGAATATGAAATTCGCGCTTCAGATCACCAATCGCGTTGTGGTTGGACGCCGTACGAAGGCTGGCGGGCTCGAGGCAGAGTTCGGCGAGTCGAAATGCGCGGAAGAGTGGTTTATGAAGATGGAGAAGTGCTTAGTCCGCCTGGCTTTGGTAAAAACGTGAGATCTAACCGTCGGTGAAAGGAAAGACTGGCATGCAAACCTCAGCTCAGACTCAATTCTCGGGGTCGACCCATCTGCCATTTGGCGACCAGCGAAATGCCCCGTTTTACGGGAAGGACATCCTTTCGGTAAAACAGTTCAATCGCGACGATCTGAATTATATATACGAAGTCGCACATGAAATGCGCGAGATGGTGGCGCGGGTCGGAACGTTTGATCTTCTCAAAGGGAAAATCCTCGCTAACTTATTTTACGAACCATCCACGCGCACTTCGTCCTCATTCACTGCGGCCATGGAGCGCCTTGGCGGATCGGTCATCCCTATAAATGAGGTGCGATATTCGTCCGTTTCCAAAGGCGAATCCTTGCCTGACACAGTGCGCACGCTGGAATGCTATGCTGATGTGATCGTGTTGCGCCATCCGGAAGTCGGCGCCTCTGCCGAGGCTGCGAAGTACGCCCGCAAGCCGATCATTAACGCCGGAGACGGGGTTGGGGAGCACCCCACCCAAGCCCTTCTTGACCTTTTTACTATTTTCGAAGAACTCGGTGACCCGGGTGGGCTCTCAGTAACAATGCTGGGAGATCTCAAATACGGGCGGACTGTGCACTCTCTCACGCGCCTGTTGTCCCTGTTCAAAATTGAATTAAATTATGTTTCACCAAACATCCTCAAGATGCCAAATGAGATCATTGATGAAATCAGAGAGAAGGGAATTCCCCAGGCCGAATATGAGAAGGTGGAAGATGTAATTTCGAAGACCGATGTCCTCTATGTGACGCGTATCCAAAAAGAGCGGTTTGAAAACTTGGATGAATATGACTCGGTCAAAGGACTTTACGTCATTACCCCCGAACTCCTAACTAAGGCCAAACAGAAAATGATCGTAATGCATCCCTTGCCGCGTGTGGGCGAGATTAGCATGGAGGTGGACAGCGATCCACGGGCCGCTTATTTTCGGCAGATGGAGTATGGCTTGTACACGCGCATGGCACTCCTCGCCATGGTGTTAGGAAAAGCTTAGTGGCCGCAAGTTTTTTCGAACGACTTGAGGCGCGTTGCTGCGCAATCGATTCGCTGCTTTGTGTTGGCTTAGATCCTCACCCTGAAGATCTGCGGGACGCGAGCGCTGAAGCCGCCCGAGATTTTTGCCTAAACCTGATCAACAAGACGGCGGATTTCGCTGCTGCATTCAAACCGAATAGCGCGTTTTTCGAAATCTACGGGGCAGACGGCATCCAGGCACTCCAGGCGGTGATCGCCGCCGTTCCCGAAGATATTCCGGTGATTTTGGATGCAAAACGCGGCGACATTGGATCCACCGCCACAGCGTACGCGAAGGCTGCCTTCGAAACCCTGGGTGCGGGAGCCGTCACCGTGAATCCTCTGCTAGGTAGCGATGCGATCGCCCCCTTTCTGGGTGATCCTCGCAGTGCCATTTTTCTCCTATGCAAAACGTCTAACCCTGGTTCTGCCGAGTTTCAGGATCTGGTTGCCTCAGGGCGACCATTTTATGAACATGTCGCAGAGCGCGGCGTAGCGTGGAACTCTGGCGGCAACGTCGGACTCGTGGTCGGGGCCACAAATCCGGATATGCTTTCCAAGGTGCGCTCGATTGCGCCCGAGCTCTGGTTCCTGTGCCCAGGCGCAGGTATCCAGGGTGGCGATGTGCCTGCTGCGGTTTCAGCCGGCCTGCGGGCTGACGGTTTGGGAATACTGATTGTTGCAGCCCGGAGCATAGCTCGCGCCATAGATCCTCGGGAAGCGGCAAAGAGATTACGAGATGAAATCAACTCGGGACGAACCGAAATCGCTTTGCGAAACAATCCTTTTCCCAACGCCCAATTGGCGGACGATCTTTTGCGGTTGGGTTGCGTGAAGTTTGGTGACTTCACGTTGAAATCCGGTAAACGTTCGCCGATTTACCTGGACCTGCGTCTCCTGGTTGGCGACCCAAATGCCCTGTCGCGGGTGGCCAATGCTTACATCCATAAACTCGCCCAGCTACGATTTGACAGGATCGCAGGGTTACCGTATGCGGCGCTCCCCATCGCTACGGCTATCTCGCTGCAATCCGGATGGCCCATGATCTATCCTCGCAAGGAGGCGAAAGATTATGGAACCGGCTCAGTTGTAGAAGGGCCGTTTGAACCGGGGGAAACCGCGGTCGTTGTGGATGATTTGATTACAACCGGTGGGAGCAAGTTCGAAGAAATAGAAAAGTTGCGGAGCGCCGGCCTCAAGGTGAACGATGTGATTGTTTTAATAGACCGCCAATCGAATAGCGAAACGATTGGCGACGGGCTACTAAGATTGCATTCTGTCTTTAAGCTAACTGAGTTGCTTGATTATTGGATTTCGAAACACAGGATTTCACGGCAAGATTACGAAACCGCCAAAAGATATCTACAGCAAGGTTAATGTACTCGCGTTTGCGGCCGTTGCTCTTCAGCCTTGATCCAGAGCGAACACACTCTGCAACTCTGTGGCTGCTCCAGTTAGCTGGCGCCTTTCCGCCAATCGCTGCCCTGCTGCGCAGGTTCTTCGCATACTCAGCTCTACCCGTTGAACTCTTTGGATTACGTTTCCCAAATGTCGTGGGGCTGGCCGCGGGTTACGACAAGGACGGCTTAGCTTGGCGCGGTTTGGCAACACTCGGATTTGGACACATCGAAATTGGCTCGGTAACGCCAAAACCGCAGCCAGGAAACCCGAAGCCAAGGCTGTTTCGGCTTCCAGAAGATCAAGCCTTGATTAATCGGATGGGATTTCCTAGCCGAGGAGCTGATTTTGTTCTTAATCGCCTCCGAGGTTCTCGTCCAATTAGAAGATTGATAGTCGGCGTCAATCTAGGGATCAATAGATCAACTCCACCTGATAACGCAGCCGAGGATTACCTTCTGCTCATGGACAAATTCAATCCGGTTGCCGATTACGTGGTTATCAATTTGTCTTCGCCAAATACTCCCGGATTGAGGACGCTTCAAACAGGCAAACATGTTGATGATTTACTCCGCGAATTAACCAGACACAAAACCAAACCACTACTGGTAAAACTTTCTCCCGATCTGGACGAAAAGGAACTCGAAGAAGTTGCTGGCAGGCTATTAGAACATCGGATAGAAGGTGTTATCGCAACTAACACAACGACCTCTCGACCGCAACTGCGCAGCCCATTCCGGGAAGAGATTGGGGGCCTTAGCGGCACCCCACTCACCGCTCTCTCCCGAAATACTGTTTCCCGTCTCTACGCGCACACCGGAGGCAAGTTGCCGATCATCGCCGTGGGCGGCATCATAAGCGCCGAGGACGCCAAAGCCAGCCTGGATGCCGGCGCAAGCCTGGTTCAAATATTTACTGGGTTGGTATATAGAGGACCCGGATTGATTAGGGACATTCTGCGCGCAATCAGCTAACTGAATGTCAATAAAATAGAATATTTGACCTATAATAAAAACCCGTGGTCAAAACCGGAAAGTCACCCTCTGGTCTGCTAAATGGCGTCAAGGTTCTCGACCTCACTCGAGTTCTGGCCGGTCCTTTCTGCACCATGCTGCTCGGGGATCTGGGGGCCGACGTGATCAAAGTGGAGGAGCCCATCAAGGGCGACGACACTCGTCAATGGGGTCCGCCATTTACCAAAAGCGGGATTTCAGCATATTTCATTTCCGCCAATCGAAACAAGCGCAGTCTGACGCTGGACATTAAAACCGACAAGGGCATTGAGATACTCAAGGGATTAATTAGGCTCTCCGATGTGCTCGTAGAGAACTTCAAGGTAGGCACTCTTGAACGACTCGGACTTGGCTATGAGGACATGATGGGGATTAAGCCAGGTTTGATCTACTGCACCATTACCGGCTATGGATACACGGGTCCTGACAAAGATAAACCAGGTTACGATTTCATAGCCCAGGCACGCGGCGGGCTGATGAGCGTTACCGGCGAAGCCGACGGCGAGCCGATGCGAGTAGGGCTGGCCATCACGGACATTTTGGCTGGCATATATGCGTCCAACGCTATCGTCGCTGCGCTTTTTGCACGCGAGCGCCAGAAAACAGGGCAGCGCATCGATATTTCGTTGTTCGATGCCCAGGTGGGCACGCTGGCCTATGTGGCAAGCAACTACTTGGTTTCCGGTAATCCACCCAAGCGCTATGGAAACGCTCACCCGAACATTGTTCCGTACCAATCCTTCCACACTTCAGATGGCTACATAGCCTTTGCCGCTGGTAATGATCTGCAGTGGCAGAGGTTCTGCAGTGCCGTGGGGAAAGACGAGTGGGCTTCAGAACCACGATTCTCTACCAATCCAAAACGTGTTGAAAACAGGGAGGAATTAATCGGATTGCTGGGCGATCTATTCCTGGCCCGCTCTACAGCGGATTGGCTTGCAGTTTGCGAAAAGGCTGGGGTTCCTGCTGGGCCAATCAATACTATCGATCAAGTTTTTACCGACCCACAGGTCGCTGCGCGAGAAATGGTCACAAACGGAAAGCTCTCCAGCGGCGAAGGTTTAAAGATGCTTTCTTCTCCCCTTAATATTCCTACTGCTCCAACCCAACTTCGCCATCCACCGCCGGTATTAGGTGAACACACTGATGAAATCTTGATTAATGATCTTGGCCTTGATCTTTTTGAGGTTGAAGAGCTTAAGCTGACGAAGATTGTGTAGTGTTGTTGGCTATGCGCAATTGCCGCCATGATCGCAGCTTTTAGGAAAATCATCCATATTGATTTGGACGCGTTCTTTTGCGCCGTCGAGGAATTACGCGATCCTAGCCTAAAGGGTCAGCCCTTCGCCGTTGGTGGCGGCCCGGAACATCGCGGGGTCGTGGCTTCCTGCTCTTACGCCGCCAGGAAATACGGAATACATTCCGCCATGCCGATGGCGCGCGCAGTTCGCCTTTGCCCGCAGCTCAAAATTGTACGCCACCATTTTGGGAATTACATTGACCTTTCACACGAGGCGATGGATGTATTGCGCACGTATAGCGCACTCGTGCAGCCAATTTCAATCGATGAAGCCTTCGTGGATGTGAGTCATTTTGAAGAAGATGCCTATTCGATCGCAAGGAAATTACAGAGCGAAATCAAACAAAGCTTACAGTTACCCGCCTCACTAGGAGTAGCCAGCAACAAACTCGTGGCGAAGATTGCCACGAACGTGGGGAAAGCTGCCAGCAAAACAAATGACTATCCATACGCAATTCAGGTCGTGCCAGCCGGCCAAGAGCGATCTTTTTTAGCTCCCTTGCCGACTGACGCGTTATGGGGAGTTGGCGCAAAAACGGCGCAAAAGTTGGCGGAGCTTGGTATCTACACGATAGGAGATATCGCGGCGTACCCCTTACGTGAGCTGGAGCGCTTATTTGGACAAATCGGGACGGACCTTCATCGCCGCGGACAGGGCATCGACAACAGTCTGGTTCATGTATCCCACGATACTAAATCAGTAAGCCATGAAACGACGTATGCTCGCGACACTCACGATGAACAGATTTTGCGCGAGTCCATTCACGATCATTCCGCTTCGATCAGCAAACGATTGCGTAAGCTGGAACTCTACGGCAGCACAGTAAAACTCAAACTACGCTGGCCTGATTTCACTACCATCACGCGGCAAACGACGTTATCCGAACCGACAGATAATGCTAAGGCGATCCAGTCGGCGGCGCTCGAGCTGCTTCGCAAACATCGAAAGTCGGGAAGAAAAGTGCGTTTGCTGGGTGTGGGCGTGAGCAACCTGGGGCCGCCAGGCCGCCAGCTGAACCTATGGGATTGGAATCCGAAGGAGGCGAAGAAACAGGAACGCCTGGAAGCTGCCGTAAAATTGCTACGAACCCGTTATGGTGAGGCAGTGGTCAGAACTGCCAACCGATTGACAGTTCAGGATTAGTCATGTCATCTACGAAGCTCGTGGGCATATTGAACGAGGCCAGCCTGCACAAGAGTTTAAAGATCTACCTCGCCAAACCAGGAGATGTATTTGAGCAGAAGGTTGACGGGTATCTTATCGATATAGTCAGGGGAGATACCCTGATCGAGATCCAAACTGCCAATTTCGCAATGCTGCGAAAGAAGCTTTCAAGGTTGTTGCCGATTAATAAGATCTTGCTGGTGCATCCCATAGCGCAGACCAAATGGATTGTTCGCACCAAAAAGTCCGGCAAGATAATCAGCCGCCGCAAGTCTCCAAAGCGCGGCCGTGCAGAGCACGTTTTTAGCGAGATCCTCAACATCCCCGACTTAATCTCCCACCCAAACTTGACTTTGCTTGTTGTGCTCGTTGAGCTTGAAGAGCATTGGCGCGATGACGGAAAAGGGTCGTGGACGCGAAAGCATTGGAGTATCGCAGATCGCGTTTTGATCGAGGTCGTAAGTGAGCAAGAATTTAACTCGCTGGATGATTACAAACAATTGATTCCGAAGGAATTGGCGATACCGTTCACACACAAACAACTAGCTACCGCCATCAATGCCCCGGTCTGGCTAAGCACGCGCATGAGTTACTGCCTGCGCAAGATGGGGTGCTTGCAAACAGTAGGCAAGCAAGGCAGATCTCTCCTGCTTGCCCCCATATAATCTGAGTATTCAATGACCTCTTCGCAAAACGACCTCAAAGCCCGGGCTGCTAAAGCAGCTGTTGACCTTGTGGAATCAGGAATGGTTGTAGGCCTTGGGCATGGGAGCACTGTTGAGTATGCGGTGGATGCACTGGCAAACCGCGTTGCTGAAGGCACCATCAAAGATATCGTGGCGATCGCTTGCTCGTTGAAAACAGAATCCTTGGCGCTCCAACGTGGCATCCCCCTCGTGGATTTGAACGACCGGCCCGTGATCGACCTGACAATTGACGGCGCCGATGAGGTGGATCCCGCGCTCAATCTGATCAAGGGCGGCGGTGGAGCGCTGATGCGCGAAAAAATTGTGGCTCAAGCCAGCCGGCGCGAAGTCATCATAGTGGACGAGATCAAGGTCTCACATATGCTGGGCACTCGGCAGGATGTGCCGATCGAAGTGAGTCCGTTCGGCTGGAAAACCCAACAGGCCTACATCGCACAATTGGGGTGCCAAGCGAAGCTTAGAGAAGGCGCTGCCGGAGAGCCCTATCAAACGGACCAGAGTAATTTCATCTTGGATTGCTCTTTCGGCCCGATTGAGGATTCAAAAGCCCTGGCGCATCAACTGGAAGCTCGCGCCGGGATTCTCGAACACGGCTTATTTATTGAGTTGGCCACGGATGTGATCGTGGCGGGGAAAAAGGGGTTGCAGCATCTAAAACGCTAGTTGACTCGCAACCAACGAAATAGGATGCAGGGCTTCCCGACCTGTACCAGTTTGAATTTGCGCTCGGCAGGAAACTCCGGCTGCAACGATGGCTTGATCTGGTTTTGATTTTCGTACTGCTGGGAATAGACTCATTTCGCCAATCTGCATGGAAAGGTCATAATGCTCCGCCTCATAGCCAAACGATCCCGCCATACCGCAACACCCTGAATTCACCAACTCGACCTGGTGACCTAGCGCGTCTAGAAAAGCCACCGTTGCGTTTACCCCGGATGGGTATCCATCGTCCGCAGGCGGCCTAGCTTTTTGATAACAATGTCCATGTAGCAACACACTAAGTGGAGCAGGATCTGTTTTCATTTCGGACTTGAGTAGATTTAGAGGCTTCGGACCGAAATCTACCGGCCGCAAAAGGAATTCATCCAACATGTACGTTCTCTTGGCAAGAGCAGAAACGCTGGGTTCATCCGGGAGCAGATCCAGATACTCGTCAGTGACGGTATAGATATCCGAGGGTTCGACTCCCACTAGAGGTAACCTCTCCAGGGGATCGGCCTGTTGCACCGCGCGAAGAACACGCTGAGCATGATTCTGCGCTTCCGGAAGGAATCCTTTTGAGATCAGCGTTCGCCCTGCGCCGGCGACAGGCAGGATGGCAGGCCGATGTCCTGCGACCTCGAGCACTTTTAGAGCAGAAGCGGTAATTTCAGGATAGAAGAGTTCAGTAAACGGATCGCGCAGGAAGAGAACT
Source organism: Anaerolineales bacterium (assembly GCA_050695915.1). Taxonomy (GTDB): domain Bacteria; phylum Chloroflexota; class Anaerolineae; order Anaerolineales; family UBA11579; genus JAMCZK01. Next base: position 4,435 of record JBOGUK010000153.1, on the reverse strand, counting down.
GTGGCGCTATTCGCACTGTGGGATTTCCATCGACGCGTACGCTTTAATGCCGGCAATCCACGCTTGGCGGAAAGCCCGAATAGGGCTTCACCAACAGCCTTCCCTGGAGCAGATTGCAAAACGGTGTTGGCGATGGGAGCAAGAATCTGCGAGAAACGACCTAATACAAATAGGTTTCCAAACAGATAATCCCGAATTGGTCGCCTTTGTTTTTGATAATACTGAAACAAAAACTCATATTTCAGCTTAGCCATGTCCACGCCGGACGGACATTCTGCTTTGCAGCCTTTGCATTCCAGGCATAAATCCAGGGCGGCATGTACTGCGGATTCTGCCTTCTTGTCACTCGGAAGACCCGTGGAGATCATCGCGCGCAGCAAGTTTGCCCGCCCGCGCGTGGAGTGCATTTCGTCCCTGGTGGCTTGAAAGGATGGGCACATAACGCCGCCGTCTTTGCGGCACACGCCTGCCCCGTTGCACATTTCAATCGCGCCGGCAAGCCCGCCCTGCTTGTCAAAGTTCATCACAGGTATCCATGGATTGTCGCGATAATCAGGACCGTAACGAAGGTTTTGATCCATCCGCTGCGGGTTTAGGACCTTCCCAGGGTTCAGCAGCCCTCTCGGGTCAGCGGTTTTCTTAACCTCGCTGAATATTTCAATAATTGCCGGGCCGAATGTTTCCTCTAGCCACTCGCCGTGAGAAAGTCCGTCACCATGCTCGCCGCTCATTGCCCCGCCAAGTCTTTTCGCCATTGCCATCACGGATTGGGTGATGCCGCGCATTTGCTCCACACCACGCGCGGTTTTCAGATTGATCAGCGGACGAACGTGCAGGCAGCCCGCTGATGCGTGGGCATAGAAGTCGCCATTTGTGTCGTGTCCGGTGAGTATCTTTTCAAAACCGCGCACGAACTCGCCGAGCCGTTCGACTGGTACAGCCACGTCCTCAATAAAGGGCAACGGCTTCGTGTCCCCTGCCCTGGACATTAGCAGCCCTAGCCCCACCTTTCGCACGGACCAAACTTCATCCTGCTCAGCCTTTGTCATCGCCTTGACCACCTGTGGGCCGAGCGATTCAAGCCTACTTTCTAATTCATTGGCATCATCACCCGCAAATTCAACGATCAGGATTGCCTCGGGATCACCCCGGACGAACCCCAATTTCCTCGCGTACGCAGGTACACTGCGGGCAAGTCGGATCATTGCCTGCGGGATCAGTTCGATTGCAGACGGGGCCGCTTCCAAAAGACCAGGAGTTGCATCGCAGGCCTCGGCGATGCTTGGGTATGACAACACTCCTAGGACAGTTAATAGGGGTCTTGGAACCAAGCGGATCTTGATACGCTTGAACACAGCCAACGTTCCTTCAGAGCCCACTAACAGTGGGGCCAAGTTCAGTGAATCATTTTCAACTGGTGGGTAGTCATTACCGGCCATTGCTCGGCCCCACATGGGCGGCCGACTGGCGGACCATGGAAGCACGTAATTCATGGAATAGCCTGACGCTTTCCTCCATGTTCGTGGCCAAGATTGCATGATCAGGTCCCTTTTCCGTTCCCGAACCTCGATGGCTCGCCGATATAAAGAACCTTCAATCGTTTCGCTCTCGGCGCGACTTATGGCTTCTTGCATTTTTACACTCTCGAATCGTGCCGGGGATCCATCCGATAGTAAAGCGTCAACGGCGATCACATTATCAGAGGTCATCCCGTAACTGATCGAATGTGCGCCGGTAGAGTTGTTGCCCAACATGCCGCCAAAGGTCGCCCGGTCCGCAGAGGCCGGATCGGGGCCATACATCAATCCCGAAGGCCCAACTGCAGCGTTGAAAGTGTTCAGGACTAGCCCAGGTTGAACCCAGGCCCACCTCTCTTCCGGGTTCACCTCAAGAATTTTGTTTATGTTCCGGGAAAAATCGATGATTACTGCTGGACCAATGGTTTGCCCGGCCAAACTTGTCCCCGAGCCGCGCGGAAGGATCGGTATGCCATAGCGAGAGGAAAGCGAGAGGATCGCATCCAGATCATCTTGATGACTTGGAAAGACTACGCCTAACGGCTCTATCTGATAGATCGATGCATCTGTGCTATAGAGTTTTCTCGTTACGGCATCGAACCGCACATCTCCAGCTGTTTCCCTACGCAGAAAATTAGTGAACTGCGTAAGCAGTTCCGAATCCATTAATCTGCCTCTGCAGGAACCGCTTTGCTGCTCTTAATAAATGGCGCATATCTCGCCAAAAGACGCCCGGGGATGCGCCCCTGAATGTGGACGCCTTTACGTCCGTGTTCGACTCGTTCAACTTGCCCTTGTTCATGGAAAAGGGCGATAAGGGCGCCCTCCTCATAAGGCAGCAAAACATTCACTTCAGAAAGAGTTTCGTAGAGTTTTCTGGCGATCGTTTCAAGCATTTCGTCCAATCCCTGCTTCTTAAGTGCTGAAATCGCAACAGCATCCTCAAAATCTTCAAGCGCAGCGGTAGCGGCATCGGGATCTTCGAGGCGATCGATTTTGTTTAACACTGTGAGGATAGGAACTTTTTCCGCCTCGATTTCCTCAAGAGTTTGCAATACCGCTTCCGCCTGTGCGTGAACGCTGGGATGGGTAATATCCAAAATGTGTAGCAAAAGCTCGGCATCCTTGATTTCTTCAAGCGTTGCCTGGAAGGCTTCTACCAAGGTTGTAGGCAACTTCTGTATAAACCCGACTGTATCGGTAAAGAGCGCTTCCCGCCCGCCCGGCAGTTTGACCTTGCGCGTTGTGGGATCAAGTGTGGCGAATAACTTATCTGCAACGTATACGTCCGATTCAGTAAGTGCATTAAGGAGAGTCGACTTGCCTGCATTGGTGTACCCAACAATAGCGACCACGGGCACCCTTGCGCGCTTTCTTTTCGATCTGTATCGCCCGCGATGAGCGCGCACTTTTTCGAGCTCTTTTTTCAAGTGTGATATCCGCTGGTCGATCTGGCGCCTGTCCGATTCCAGCTGAGTCTCACCCGGTCCGCGCAAGCCCACTCCACCCACTCCTCCAGCTCGGCCGCCGCCGCCGCCAGCCTGGCGCGCTAAGTGTGTCCAGGCACGCGTAAGGCGCGGCAACCGATATTCGTACTGGGCCAACTCGACCTGCAGGGCACCTTCGTGGGTATTGGCATGCTGAGCGAAAATATCAAGGATCAAGGCTGTCCGATCCAATAGTCTTCGTGTTTCTCCCAGGATCTCTTCGAGCTCTCTCTGATGCCTTGGAACTAACTCGTCGTCAAATAGGACAACCTCAGCATCCAGTTCTTCAGCCAGCGCTTTAACCTCTTCAACTTTCCCTTTGCCTATTAAGGTTTTAGGGTTCGGCGCAGCAATGTGCTGGTAGGTTTGCCCAATCACGTCCAGCCCCGCAGTTTTAGCGAGCAAGGCCAACTCCTCCAACGATTCCGCGATTGGAAGCAAGGCGGGCTGCTGGTTAATCTCAACACCAACTAACAGTGTTCTTTCTGGTAGATGCTCGCTGGAATGCAATTGACGTTTAGCCAACCCTGACCACCCTAGGCAACTCGCTCAAGCCACGCAGCCATACGCTCAGCGCCTTCGCGCAGCGTGTCGATGTTGGTAACCAACGAGATGCGAAAATAACCTTCGCCATGTTTCCCAAAAACGACCCCTGGAGTTGTGCTGACACCGCAATCGTTTAGCATGCGTGCGCAAAAATCCATGCTGCTCTCGCCGCCAGGAACTGGCGCCCAGACATAGAGAGCCGCTTGCGGCGGCGCTATACGAATACCAGATCGATGCAGGCTATCGGTGATTACATCGCGGCGCTCTTGATAAATCCGGTTTCGTTCATTCAGCCAACTCTGGTCACCCAACATAGCCGCTTCAGCCGCCTCCATCAGCGGTGCGAAAATCGCTGAGTCCTGCTGGCCTTTATACGTTTCGATGAACTTCACCGCATCAGGATTCCCAACCACCATCCCTACACGCCATCCCGCCATGTTGTAGGATTTTGACATCGAATTGAATTCCACGGCCACTTCTTTGGCGCCTGGCACCTGCAGAATGCTGGGTGCACGGTAACCGTCGAACCCTACATTGCAATACGGTGCATCATGCGCAAGAAGAAGGTTATGTTCCCGAGCAAATGCAACTGCTCGTTCGAAGAACGATAAATCGGCGATTGCGCCAGTTGGGTTGTTCGGGTAATTCAGCCAGAGAATCTTCGCTTTCTTTAGCTTTTCTTTTGGAATCGAATCAAAGTCTGGCAAAAAAGCATTCTGCTCAAGCAGGGGCATGAGCTCAATGCTGGCTCCCACTATTTTCCCGCCCATGGCATAGACTGAATAACTCGGATCAGGTATCAGGGAAACATCGCCTGGATTAAGCAAAACTTGGCTCAGGATAAACAGTCCCTCTTTTGAGCCAATGAGATCGATGACCTCACTC
>JBOGUK010000152.1:0-2028 GCA_050695915.1 Anaerolineales bacterium | reverse complement strand
AAGTTCATCGATCTGGCGATAAATACTTCTGGATGATGGAGAAGCAACCGGCGGGCGATACCAGCTTGCGCGGCACAGGTAGCGTTTCCGTCGTAATTCAGGCGAAGACCGATGACGGTTGGAAACTAGTGGGTGATGTTGATCCGCAGGGGGCGATGGGGCTGGTCCATCCTGAAGCGATTTACATCCACGATGGGCAAACGTATTTTGTTGAGAAGCTGGATCTTGAAGAAAACGTCGCATACTTGCATCCGGTTGAGGCCGATTACTACACCGTGCCGCGGAGCCGCACGACGGTTTCACTGGTGGAGGAGAAGAAGCAAGAGCCAGTTGCGGGTGGAGCCAAGCATTTTGGGGAATTGAATATCACAGTCGAGGTGGTTGGTTATAACAAAATTCAGTGGTCCGGCGCCGAGAAGCCGGGACGCGGGGAGCTGGACCTGCCACCTATTGAGCTCAATACTTTTGGCTATTGGTTATCTGTCGCCGATGAACCCGTCGAACGATTACGCGATTTAGGGTTGTGGACTAACGACGCGAATGAATATGGGCCGAATTGGCCCAGCCAGCGCGATGCCGCCCGATTGCGTGACGGGTACGCCTGCCAGGTGTGCGGGCTTCCCGAGAATGGCCGGATCCACGACGTTCACCACAAGACACCGTTTAGAACATTCTCGTACAGAGAAGCTAATCAACTTGAGAATCTCATTACTTTATGCTCAAGTTGTCACCGACAGGCGGAAACGGTGGTCCGTATCCGCAGTGGCCTGGCTGGCTTATCCTACGTTTTGCGAAACCTGGCACCGCTATACCTAATGTGTGACTCCCAGGATCTAGGAGTTCATTCTGATCCAAAATCGGATTTGGTTGAGGGTCGACCTGCGGTGGTGATGTTCGATCAGATTGGCAATGGGATGGGTTTTAGCGAGACCCTGTATGACCTCCACAACGAAATCCTGGGAAGCGCGCTGGAACTGGTTTCTGGCTGCCAATGTAATGATGGTTGCCCATCCTGCGTGGGTCCCGGGGGCGAGCAAGGGCAGGGGAGCAAAAGGGAAACCTTGGCGCTATTAACTGAACTCGTTGCCGCAAAGCGTGCAGGGATCAGCTAGCTATAATTTCAAAATGCCTTCACTTTCCGAACGGCTGAAAACTCTGGGTGTGCAAATCGGCGGGTCAAAACTCCAGCCGCGTAGGAAAGACTCGCACTTTCCCGTTGAGAATTTGTTCCCGGGGTCCGTTTCTACTAATGACTATGGGGAAACATTTGTCATTGAACGCCGACTCTCCTCGACCGATGTTCACGGTTCTGCGCTGGTAAAGTTCCCGTCGGAGTTCGAAAGGATCGCTGCATGGGCGGCCGATAGTCGGCTGGCGCTCACGCCGCCTGAACGCTTTTTGTTCCTCGACCTGGAAAGCACCGGTATGGCTGGCAGTGGGACCTTGGCCTTTTTGGTTGGGGTAGGGCGATTTGAAGCAGATGGCGGCTTTCGCCACATGCAGTTTTTCATGCGCGAACCGTCTGAGGAGCTTGCCATGCTCGAGGCGCTCAACAAGATAATTGCTGAAGGCGACTCTTTGATCACTTTTAATGGAAAAAGCTTTGATATACCTCTGTTAAACGGTCGATATGTGAGCAACGCGATCCCCTCCCCATTTCGCCATATGCCGCACCTGGATCTCGTGCATCTGGCGCGCCGCTTGTGGCGGGAAATGCTACCCAGCCGCGCTTTAGGCGACCTGGAAGTTCAACTGCTTGGAATTCAACGCAGCCAGGAGGACATCCCAGGCTGGATGATTCCGCAAATGTACATCGATTATTTGCACACCGGGGATGCGCGACCGTTGAGCGGAGTGCTGTATCACAACAGCATGGACGTGATCAGCATGGCGGCGCTGCTGGAATACCTGGCGGCCAAACTGGAGGCCCCACTCGAGGGTACGGGCCATCATGCCGAGATGCATGCAATTGGCAGGCTCCTTGCGGATATCGGGTTTGCTGAGGAAGCCATCGAAGTGATGCAGAGC
>JBOGUK010000151.1:0-3418 GCA_050695915.1 Anaerolineales bacterium | reverse complement strand
CTGCGGAACATGATACGAAAGGCCACCTAACAAGGCCGAGGGAGTGTTGTAAATCGCGAACTTTCGGTAGCGGCCGAGGTTTTGCCATATCTTATGGAGTTGGATGCTTCTCAAAAATAAGGGCCGGTCTTCACGCCAGAGCCGCCAGCCAAGCAATACTGGAGACAAAATAGAGCCGGACACGGAACCTACGAGCAGACCCCCGCCCGAGGTAAAACCTGCGAACCCGGCGGCTAGCTTGGCAAAGCTGGTGGTAATTGATCCTGCTGCGCGCGTAATCGAAATAGTGGCAAAGCGGCGCGTACGCGCCGCCCAGGCGGTTATTGACGGGTGCCCCGCACCCAAACCACCAAAAACAACGATAACAGGAACCAACCAGAGATATGGAAGGATGGCCGGGGCGTTCAACCAGTTCGCCAACCTAGGCCCTATAAGCCAGAAGACGGGAAACAACGACAAACCAAACATCAGCAAGATTGCCAGATTGCCCGCAAGTAAATTAGCCGCATCCTCGTCCCGCTCGGGAAGCACGATTGCCTGTTCGTATTGCAAAGAGCTAACTGAAGCCAATACGCCAGCGATTGACATAATCAAGGCAAAAATACCAAAAGCCTCGGCGTTGAAAAGGCGCCCAAGAAAGGGGGCTGTCAGGATTGTCAAAACTTGACCTACGACTGTTCCCGAAGCCAGCGCAATCACATCTTCCTTGAAGCTGGTCGATTTAACTGGAAGTTTTGAGATCTTCGCCACGTATTTATCTTTTCAGCGCCTTCAACACAAATAAGAGATTATCAAGGATTTTTTATTACTTAAATCTTATGCCAACAACCGCCTACAAACAAACTCATTACAACCTGTCGGCACCTTGGCATTGTGGGTCAATACGATTTCCAAACCGATTTCTTTCAGGCTTCGGGTCAGTTCATCGACGGTCGCATATTCATAAGGGTATCCCCCTACCCAATCAATGACATTATGCATGAAGTCCATGCCGCGACCCATTTTTAATGGGTTTCTCCGTGTCACCAACCATTTGGCGAGAAAGATAAATGGGGCCAGCAACCAAATAAATATCGATTGCACCCGCGGGCCAACTCGGTTATACGACCATTTGATCGCTTTCCAGCCGGAGGAAGACCAATGTCGGTTGTAGATGGCCACCATTAACAGCCCGCCGGGTCTCACCACGCTTGCCGCGTTGGCGAGTGCGCGCTGCATATGGCCGGTGTGATGAAGGACACCCCAGGAATAGACCACATCGAACTTGCCGAGGAGTTGCATTTTTAAATCATCCAATACCGAGATTTGTTCAAATGAAATATCACTACCATCCGCCAGCCAGCGGCGGGCGTTTTCGCTTGATACCTGGACTGAAACCGGATCAACATCGATTCCTGTAACGGTCCGAGAGCCCAATCGAGCAGCCGCGATGGAGAATAAGCCGCTGCCACAGCCAATATCAAGAAATTCCTTACCGTTGAGCGTTTCTTTTCCAAACAACGATGTGAGGGATTGCACGGCCTCAATGATCTTCGTTTCGTCCAATCGCCTCGAAAAGGAAGCCCAGTTTTCCCCGAATCTAAACATGTTTTACTGCTGCATCCAGATCCCCAACATGATCAGTGCATACAGGCGCTTGCCATGATCAAGACGGCCGGAACGATGATCTTCAAGCAAAGTATTCAGCGCGGTAGGTTCGAACCAATGGTGGAGTGGAGCACTCTCTGCCAGAAGCATTTGCCGCGCCCAATCATACAGCGGGCCGCGAAACCAAGCTGAAACAGGGATGCCAAAGCCTTGTTTGCCGCGCCCCAGAACCTTACTGGGTAGTATAGAGGCGAATGCCTTCTTCAGGAGCTGTTTCCCGCTTTTGCCTTTGACTTTCAGCTCGTCCGGGAGGCGCGCCGTCCACTCCACGATCTCGTGGTCGAGAAAGGGGGACCGCCCCTCAAGCGATGCAGCCATGGTCATACGATCAGCTTTTACCAGCAGGTCGCCGGGCAGATAGGTATGGATGTCGGTGTAGAGCGTGCGGTCTAGTCGAGAACCTTCAATTGAATCAAACCGTTCCACCAGCCAGGATTCTGCATTGTCTGGAGCGAATGTGCGCCACAATTCCGGTTTCCACAAGCCAGCTCGTTGACTCTTGGAGAAATAAGAGCTCCAGCGCAGAATACTGGCGCGGGCGTCTACCTCAGGCAATTGCCCGAGATGTTTAATCCCGTTCACCAGACTCCGCCCTACGGGGCGGTCTGATCGATCTGGGAAAAAACCGGCGATAAACGGAACCAGGCTGCGAGTGACGAAGCGAGGAGCATGTACGTAATGGTCCGCCAGGCCATCCAGCCAGTAACGCTGGTACCCGGCGAAGTCCTCATCCCCTCCGTCTCCATTCAATGCGACGGTTACATGCTGGCGGGTAAGCGTGGACAGATGGTAAAGCGGGATGGCCGAAGGATCTGCAAACGGCTCGCCAAAGTGGTAGCTGATCTTTTGCAACGTCGAGGGAATATCACCGTAAGTAAGAGTGAATTCGTGATGGTCGGTGGCATATTGTTCGGCAACCGCTCGTGCGTAAGGCAGCTCAGTGAAATGTTCTTCTTCAAAGCCAGCGGAAAAGGTCTTCACGGGACCGCTCGCGAATTCAGACATCAGTGCAACAACAATACTTGAGTCAATGCCGCCGCTCAGGTGAGCACCCAGCGGAACCTCAGAGAGCAGACGCATCTTCACTACTTCACGGAGGCGAACTCGCAGTTCCTCGGCTAGTTCGTCTTCAGAGGCCTGCCACTTGGGTTGGTACTCGTAGTCCCAATAACGATTCACGTCGAGGCTGCCGTCCTGCCAAACGAGGCGATGCGCCGGCGGCAGCTTGTAAACACCCTGATAAGCAGTGAGCGGATCGGGGACGTATTGCAGGCTTAGATAAAGATCAATGGCTTCGAGATTGATTTCCGGCTTTTGGGGAAGCACACTAAGGAGCGCGCTCAGTTCAGATGCAAAATAAAGCGTTCCGTCTTGTACTGTGTAAAACAAGGGTTTTTTACCGAGTCGGTCGCGTACCAGCAACAGGCGTTGTTTTTTCTCGTCCCATAAGGCGAAGGCAAACATACCCCGCAAGCGCTGCACGCAGGCATCCCCTTCGTCTTCATAGAAGTGGAGGATGCATTCTGTATCGGTTTTCGTGGCGAACTGATGCCCGCGGCGCTCGAGTTCCTGGCGCATTTCAGGATAGTTGTAGCATTCGCCGTTGAAGACAATCCAGAGGCTGTTATCTTCGTTGGTGATCGGCTGGTCGCCGCCTTTAACGTCGATAATCGCCAGTCGGCGTACTGCGAGACCGACGCCATCGTCCAGGTGGAAGCCGTCGCTATCCGGGCCGCGATGAGCAATGGCGGCGTTCATTTTCTCCAACAAC
>JBOGUK010000150.1:0-3684 GCA_050695915.1 Anaerolineales bacterium | reverse complement strand
TGCCCTTCCGGCGCATATACACAGGCATTCAAAGAGATGGGCATCGAGTGGGTGAAATGGGATGTGAACCGCCAAATCGGGCCGCCTTGGCAGGAACTCGGCTCCATTCTGCGACTGGCGAAAATCTACCGCGAACACAAGCCCCGCATACTTCACGCGCACACCCTCAAAGCTGTGCTATACGCCTCGCTGGCCTCATTTTTTGCACACACTCCCAGGCTCGTCAATTCCATTGCCGGCCGCGGCCATGTTTATTCGTCGAATAAGCCTTTATACGTGATTCTCCGACCTGTCCTCAACGTGTTATTTTGGGCAACAGATCACATCTTGGCTCCCACTTGGATTTTTGAGAACCAGGATGACCTGGAGTATTTTGCGAAACGCAAGTTGACAACCCGCGGGAAGGTCCACTTAATCGAAAGTGTAGGCGTCGACCTGGATCTCTTCAAGCCGGCGCCCGAACCACAGGGAGTGCCAACCATCTTTTTTGCAGGACGCATGTTATGGAGCAAAGGCATCGGCGATTTGCTGGAGATCGTCAAAACACTGAAGCGACAAGGCGTCGACGTGAAATGTGTGCTCGCCGGCGAGGTCGATCCCGGCAATCCCGATTCCATTGACACGCAAACGCTGGAACAGTGGAATCGCAACAGCGAACTCACCTGGGTTGGCTGGCAGCGGGAAACGTCCGACTGGTACCAGCGCTCGAATCTCGTTGTCTTCCCCACAAAATACGGCGAAGGGGTCCCCACCGTCCTGCTGGAAGCCGCTGCTAGCGGCCGTGCCATCGTTGCCGCAAACCACCCCGGGTGCGCCGCTGTAGTCGAGCACGGGGTGAACGGGCTGTTGGTTCCCCCCGGCGACATTCCTGCCTTCACAGCCGCAGTCTCGCTGCTGCTTGCCGACCCAGCCTTGCGCCAAAAGATGGGCGCCGCCGGCAGGGCTATCGCCGAAGAGCGGTTCTCAAAAGAATCGGTCAATCGGGGCACCGCAGAAACTTATAATTTGGCGATCGCATGATCAATGTCTTATGCGTAATTGGCACCAGGCCAGAAGCAATCAAAATGGCCCCGGTGATCAAGGCGCTGCGATCTCACGTCACAGAAATCCAGACCAAGGTTTGCGTCTCGGCGCAGCACCGGGAATTGTTGGATCAGGCGCTGCGCGTATTTGAGATTAACCCGGACTACGACCTCGATGTCATGTCCCCCGAACAATCGCCATCAGAGATCACTGCTAAGGTGATAACGGGAGTCCAGACAATTTTGGATGCCGAAATTTTCGACTGGATGCTGGTTCAAGGAGACACCACCACTGTGATGGCGGCAGCGCTTGCCGCCTTCTACTCGGGGGTAAAAGTGGGCCATGTGGAAGCTGGATTGCGCAGCTTCAATCGCCATCATCCATTTCCCGAAGAAATAAATCGCAGGTTGTTGAGCGTCATCGCCGATCGCCACTTTGCTCCAACTGAAAACGCTCACCAGAATCTCTTGAACGAAGGCATCGCCGCCGACCGCATCCTGGTAACGGGGAACACGGTGATCGACGCGCTCCACATGGTCCTGGAAATGCCATACGACCTCACGCAGGGGCCACTGCGCAGCCTGCCGCTTGACGAAAAGAAGAACGTGTTGGTCACGGTCCACCGGCGCGAAAGTTTCGGCTCGCCGCTCGAAGGGATTTGCGAAGCTGTTCGCGATCTGGCCGAAACCCATCGAGAGACGTTCCATTTTGTCTGGCCGGTTCATCCGAACCCGAATGTAAAACCGGTGGTTCACCGCATTCTTGGCGGCCTGGAAAATGTTTCGCTGATCGACCCCCTGAATTACGTCGATTTTTGCCAGTTGATTAAGCGCAGCTACCTGATCCTGACCGATTCCGGCGGTATCCAAGAGGAGGCGCCCAGCCTCGGGGTTCCCGTTCTCGTCCTCCGCGAGGTGACCGAAAGAACGGAAGCGGTTGACGCCGGCGCAGCTAAGCTGGTTGGCACGGACCCTGAAAAGATCAAGGAAGCCGCCAATCTGCTGTTCACGAATGCCGCGTTGCGAGCTTCCATGGTGAACGCGACCAATCCTTTCGGAGATGGGAAAGCTGCTGAGCGAATCGTGGGCAGTTTGTCGCAATCCAACTAATTATCTCCCTGTTGGCACCCGCATTTTCCGGGGGTTATACCCCACGGGGAGTCGAACCCGGTTTTAGCTCTTGAGTTGCGAGCGGTGCAGAGCAATGACTTCTGTTGAAAATTGTTTTGCCCGCTCGCGTTGGAGTTGCTTCGCAACTCCACGTTCCCAAGATTGTGTCGTGCTTGCAAAAAGTGCCCCCACGGGGAGTCGAACCCCGGTTTTAGCCTTGAGAGGGCTACGTCCTAGGCCACTAGACGATGAGGGCTTGCGAGCGGTGCAGCGCAATGACTTCTGTTGAAAATTGTTTTGCCCGCTCGCGTTGATTTTATCATGCGGAATCCATAGGTTAATTTGTTGGGGGATTGCCATCCTTCGTCGCAGGGGTCGCGGCCTCGCAATGACAGTGAGTGGAATCGGAGTTGCGTCGCCGCGCACAGCGCGGCAGGAACTCTCGCACGGTCGGGGACAAAAGATTCCACAATGGCATCGCTGGCGCATGTCCCCGACCGTATATAATCGTCGCCATGTACGATCCTGAGACACTGAAAAAACTTCGCGAGCACAAGGACAAGTGGGAGGAAACGACGCTGCCCCAGTCCAGCACGCGGCTGCCGGAGCGCAAAAAGGAGTTCGTGACGACGTCTTCGGAGCCAGTGGAGCGGCTGTATACGCCGCTCGACGTGGCCGAGATGGAATATTTCCGCGATCTCGGGTTCCCCGGGGAGTACCCGTACACGCGCGGCATCCACCCCACCCTGCACCGCAGCAAGCTCTGGACGATGCGCATGTTCGCCGGGTTCGGTTCCGCGGAAGAGACCAATAAACGCTTCAAATATTTGCTCAGCCAGGGGCAGACGGGGCTCTCCGTTGCATTCGATCTGGCGACGCTGATGGGTTACGACACAGACCAGCCCCAGGCCGAGGGCGAGTTCGGCGTGTGCGGCGTGGCCGTGTCGTCGTTGAAGGATATGGAGATCCTGCTGGACGGCATCCCGCTGGACAAGGTGTCCACCAGTATGACGATCAATTCACCGGCGGCGATCATCTGGGCGATGTACATCGCCGCCGCCGAGAAGCAGGGCGTGCGCCCGGAGCAGCTGCGCGGCACGATCCAGAACGACATCCTGAAGGAATACATCGCGCAGAAGGAATATATTTTCCCGCCCGAGCCCTCGATGCGGCTGGTGACCGATACGATCGAGTTCGGCGCGCAGAAACTGCCGCAGTGGAACCCGATCAGTATTTCCGGATACCATATCCGTGAGGCGGGCAGCACCGCGGCGCAGGAGCTGGCGTTCACGCTGGCGGACGGGCTGGAATACGTGCGCTGGGCGATAGCCCGCGGGCTGGATATCGACGAGTTCGCCCCGCGGTTGAGTTTCTTCTTCAACGCGCACAACGATTTCTTCGAAGAGATCGCCAAGTACCGAGCGGCCCGCCGCATCTGGGCCCGCGAGATGCGCGAGACCTTCGGCGCGAAAGACCCGCGCTCGTGGTGGATGCGCTTCCACGCCCAGACCGCCGGGGTCAGCCTGACCGCCCAGCAGCCGGAGAACAACAT
>JBOGUK010000149.1:0-4727 GCA_050695915.1 Anaerolineales bacterium | reverse complement strand
ATATCAGGTCGTCCGTAAATATCGGGTCGACATCATCCACGCCCATCACTATGAGGGGCTGATCGCGGCCTGGCCGGTTGCAAGACTCACCGGGGTTCCGCTGATCTTCGACGTTCATACCTTACTTGCTTCGGAACTCCCGCAATATAAACTGAGGTTGCCAGTTTCGTTCCTGCGCTTTATCGCCGGCTCGTTGGATCGGGCCTTGCCCGGCCAGGCAGATCATGTGGTCACTGTGACCAATTCAATTCGAGAAAAATTGATCGAAGATATTGGGCTTGCAGCTGAGCGCGTAACCACGGTTTACACGGGAATTGAAAAGGCCTTTGAAAACCCTTCATATCCCGCTCCCGAGTCGGCTCAGCGAACGTTGATCTATGCGGGAAACCTGGCTGAATATCAGGGTGTCGATTTGATGCTGAAAGCCTTTCGCCTCGTATTGGATCAAAGGCCTGACACACTTCTGAAGATCGTGAGTGGAAGCCCCATTGAACCGTATCAGCCAATCATCCGATACCTGAATATCGAAGATAATCTGGTTCTGGAAAAGGCCGATTACTTCCGGCTGCCGGCTGCAATGCAGACCGCGATGATAGCTCTCAACCCGCGTCCCTGGGCTGACGGGTTGCTGGCCAAACTGCTTAACTACATGGCAGCCGGGCGTGCTATCGTTTCGTATGAAGGATCCACTGAGATTATCGAGCATGAACGCACCGGTATCCTTGTCCCGGGAGCCGAACCGGAGGCTTTTGCTGCCGCCATTCTTCGCTTGCTGGATGACCCGGAACTGGCGCACAGCCTGGGTGCTGCCGCCCAATCTGCGGTGCAAGACATTTTCGTTTGGGAAAAATCGGTGATGTTGTTCGAGGACATCTACGACAAATTGGTCAACAGGCACGCATGATGCCGAATTTCATTATCATAGGCGCGGGTCGTTCCGGAACGACTTCGGTTTACCAATATCTGCGCCAACACCCGCAGGTCTGTATGAGCACGATTAAGGAGACTAACTACTTCGCCTTCCTCGCATCCCAACTGTCAGGAAGCCGAATCTCGCCTCTGTTGCCCTGGCAAGTCACATCCTTGGAGGACTACCAGGCGCTTTTTCGAGCCACGAAAAAACCTCTGGCGATTGGGGAAGCGTCGCCTTTTTACCTATTTGCGCCTGGCGTACCGGACCGCATCAAAGAATTGTTACCGGAAGTTCGCTTAATGGCCATCCTGCGTGACCCGGTTGAACGCGCCTATTCCGCATATATAAAAAACCTGTCCGAGGGCTTTGAAGGGCGTTCTTTCCAACAAGCTATTGAGGACGAGATCCAAGGTAGAAATACCACAGTTAACACGACGACCTGTTATGTGCGGGCCGGGCAGTACCACAACTTGCTATCGGGCTATCTCGAGCACTTTGACAACGCTCAACTGCAGATCTATTTCTACGACGACTTGGTTAATTCCCCACGTTCTTTCGTGTGGTCCATATTCACTTGGCTCGGCGTTGATGCGAATTTCACCCCAAACACGTCAATCCGCTTCAACCCCGGAATGATCTTACCAATCAAGAAGAATGCTGGCTTCAGAAGATTTAAGCGGCTGAGCCGGCGACTAACCGAAAACCTGCCCAGGGACCTATACTTCTTCCTCCATGGCCTACAGCAAGATATTCAAGGCAAATTGCATCGAGCCCCGGAACTTGGCTTAGAAGAGCGAAGATTCTTAAGAGGCCTCTTCATTGAAGATATTGGGAGACTTCAACGTTTAACGAAGCGAGACTTATCGAAGTGGCTGCAGGCGTAAGTTCGTCATTGAAAATTGATAATAGTATGCCTCCGCTCACAGAGATCAGTGCAGTCATCATTAATCATAATAGTGGAGGCACTGTGCTCAATGTGATTCGATCCTTGCTTGAGCAGGATCCTCCACCGAAATCTATTCTTGTTGTCGATGATAGATCGCAAGATGGGTCGCCAAGCGAGATTCGCGCTTCCTTTCCGGGAGTGCGACTGATCGAGCTGGAGCGGAATATGGGACTTTCCTACGCCCGAAATGTCGGATTGAATCTCGCGGACAGCGAGTTTGTTCTTTTATTGGATGATGACGTTTACCTTGCGAATGGCGCATTGCAGAAACTGAACCAGGCGCAGAAGGAAACTGGAGCGGCGGTTGTTGTTCCTAGGCTTGTGTTCCATCCGGGCGATAGCGTGATCCAGTGTGATGGGGCGCAGATCCATATGACGGGCACGCTCCGTGCTCGACATACTGATCAACCCATAGAGTCTTGCCCGGCAGAACAGACCCAGATAAGCGCATTCATTGGCGCCTGCCTTTTGATCCACAAGCAAACCTTGATCTCGCTGGAAGGATTCGACCCGGACTACTTCTTTTACTTTGAGGACCTTGAATTGTCGTATCGCCTTAGGGGTCTTGGACACATGTTTGTGTGTGCAGCCCAGGCGCTTGCCTATCACGACCGCGGACAGGGCACCCCTGGGCTTTCCTACCGAGGATCTGGCAAATATCCTGTGCGCCGCGCTTATTACATTATTCGTCATCGCTGGTTGACCATATGGCTGCACTATCAGCTAAAGACATTGATTGTCTTATCCCCGATGCTTGCTTTGTATGAATTGGCGTTATTTGCGGTAGCCCTCAGCCGCGGGTGGATTGGTGAATGGTTTAAGGCCTTCCTCTGGGTGATAAAGAACGCGCCCGTCATACGCGCGCGTAGAACGCGTTGGCAGAGTCTGCGGAAAGTTCCGGACCGCGAAATTTTGAGCGCCGGGCCCTTACCCTTCGCACCAGGAGTTGTTCAAGCCCGCGCAACCCTTCTGGCAATCCGGATGCTCGAACATGTATCCAATCGTTATTGGATGATCGCACGGCGATGGCTGTAGATCTTTCTGTGATCATCCCTAGCCTGGATAATTCTGTGGAACTCGAGGACTGTCTACTGGCGCTGAGAGAACAGTCTGCGGATTTTGATTTTGAAGTGATTGTTGTAGATAGCGGCGCCGACAATCATATTGAAGAGGTAATTAGGCAGTTCCCTTTCGTTCAACTGATCAGATCCGGGCGAAGGCTGGTTCCTGGTGCAGCCCGCAATTTAGGGGTCAGCCGGGCAGCAAGCGACAGGCTGGCTTTTTTGGACGCGGATTGCATTCCATCAGGCAATTGGCTCCAGCAGGCCTACGCCTCCATGCAGGAAGACCATAAGATTATTGGTGGTCCAATCCATGATCTTCAAAATCGAGGCGCCATCCAATGGGCGGATAACCAACTACAATTTTCAAGTTTTCGCGCCGGGCGAGGGAAAGGATTCGTGGAACATCTTCCTTCCTGCAATCTGGTGATGGAGCGCGCTACCTTTCAATCCCTGGGCGGTTTTCATGAGGACGTGCCCACAGGTGAAGACGCGCTCCTTTCATCACTTTCCGAACAACTGCACCCCCGCGGCATATGGTTCAACCCAAAGTTGGTCATCACCCATCGAGGGCGCGCAACGCTGCGAAGCTTTGTGAGCCACCAATCATCCCTGGGATACTACCGCGGTTTGCTGCAATTGGCGTTCACGCCTGCCTGGGACTGGCTCTCGCGTTCGCCCTGGTTGGCGGGACTGGCCTTGTGCAGACGGTTTGCCTATGTCGCCTACAATACATGGAAATACAACAGAAAGGACACGTTACGTTTTATGCTGTTTAGCCCAATCCTATTATTCGGCCTTGCGGCTTGGACAACCGGCTTTTATCGCGGCGTGGCCCGAAGGCGCTCAGGAGGTCATGGGTGACGCGGGTCCTTGCGATCGCGCTGGATGCCGCCGAACCCAACCTGATCGAGCGCTGGATGGAAGATGGGAGTTTGCCCGCCTTGCAGGCGCTGCGCTCGCGCGGCGCCTATGGGCGTCTGGCTTCAACCGCTGAGTGGCTACCAGATTCGTGCTGGCCAACGTTTTATGCCAGTCAAAATCCTGCGCAGCACAGTTTCTACAACTACCTGGTCTGGAATCCCAACGAAATGAGGACCGAACCCCCTTCACTCGATCGGTTGCCTAAGCCGTTCTGGCATGCTTTCAAATCGGATTCAGACCCTAGGGCGATCATTCTGGATATTCCCTATATTTATAACGCCGAACGATTCAACGGGAAAGAAATCACCGGATTTGCCCCTCATGCTACGCTGGTGCCTATGATGGGCTACCCGCCCGAATTCGTTTCCTGGGTCAAAAAACGGTTTGGGGAGCAGCTCATTTCCTACGAGCGGTACGGGCTGCAAAGCCGCCAAGAGTTCCGCGCGACGCGTGATGAACTTGTTCGCATCACAAGAACTGTCGGTGATTTTTTCCTGGGGATGATTGGGTCTGAACGCTGGGATTTGTTTCTTGCGGCCTTTTTCACCGTTCACAGGGCGGGCCACAAGTTGTGGGCGCTGCAAAACATCAAATCCCCCATCTCGCCTAGCGAGAAGGAAGAGTTATCAGATGCTTTGCGCCAGGTGTATATAGCCTGCGATCGGGAAGTCGGCAGGCTGGTGAACGCAATCGATCCCGATACTGCAGTGCTTGTGTTTTCCTTGCATGGCATGGGCGACAATACCTCCCGAACCGTTCTTTTCCCTGAAATGCTCCGCCGTGTGCTGCATGATCTTCCGCCCGCGACCTTAAACCCAGGACCAGGCTTAATCGACCGGATACGCGAGCTTGTCCCGCTAGAGTTACGCCACCGGGTTAAGTC
>JBOGUK010000148.1:0-4702 GCA_050695915.1 Anaerolineales bacterium | reverse complement strand
ATTCAGACGCGGGTTATCTCTGAGGAGCCAATCGGTTCCGCTGGCCGTTAACCCGGCTGCCAGAACTGAAACCATTGTTCCTATCCCGAATTGTAGAGGAAGGTAAATCCCTGCGATCTCAAGACCTATGACACCCCCTGGCGCCTGAACAAAGCGAGCCACTGCATAAGCCAGCAGGATCACTGCCATCACGGCGCTCAAACGCTCGCGGTCGGGCAGCCAGTCTGCAGAGTCCATCTGCCGATTTTACTGCAGCGGTATACTGCAGCGGTGGGAAAATTAACCAGCTTTTCATACAACGGCCATAAGGTTCCCGGGTTCCTCGCCATTCCTGAAGGACCCGGCCCATTTCCTGCGGTTGTAGCGATTCAGGAATGGTGGGGCCTGGTCGGGCATATCAAAGACGTGTGCGATCGATTTGCGGCAGAAGGATTCGTTGCGTTAGCGCCAGATCTGTATCACGGCGAATCTGCCGACGAGCCCAACGAAGCGCGCAAGCTTTCAATGGCGCTTGATCGAGATCGAGCCATTGGGGAGATCGGTGCAGCGGCCCGCTACCTGCGCTCAATCCCCGAGGTCGGCGGGAAGAAAGTTGGCATCGTCGGGTGGTGCATGGGCGGCGGTTTAGCGCTTTCAGCTGCTGCCCACAGCGACAGGCTCGACGCGGTAGTTTGTTTTTACGGCCGTCCTCTGGAAACGCACGACACCGCCAAACTGAAAGCCCCGGTCCTGGGGTTATATGGTGAGCTAGATTCTGGCATCCCCGCCAGCATGGTCCAGGATTTTGACAAAGAATTGGAAAAATTAGGCGTCCCGCATTACATCCATACGTATGCTGGTGCTCAGCACGCCTTCTTCAATGATGACCGACCGGCTTACCATCCTGAAGCAGCAAAAGACGCCTGGGGACGCACTCTCGCCTGGTTTCGCCAGCACCTGACGTAATCACATGCCAAGGCAAAAGCAAATCCTCGGCCGTTGGGGAGAGAAAGCGGCGGAACAGTTCCTGACCGAAAAAGGTTACGTAATCCTCGACCGCAATGCCCGAACTAAGTACGGAGAAATCGACCTCGTGGTGCGCAAAAACGAAGAAATAGTTTTTGTGGAGGTTAAGTCTAGAAGTTCGACGGATTTTGGTTTCCCAGAAGAAGCCGTCACCTCGTTGAAACAACAACATTTGCGGGATGCCGCGGAAATCTATATGCAAGCTCATCCTGAGCTTAACGGAGACTGGCGCATTGACGTAATTTCAGTGCGCCGGGTACATGGCGAGGCGCTGGAGATCGTACATCTCGAAAATGCCGTTGAAGGATAAGCGGCTTCCACTGGTCGCTCTCCTTGGTCCCACTGCCGTTGGGAAAACTGAGATCGCTATCGAAATCGCACAGTATATCGGCGGAGAAATTGTCTCCGCGGATTCACGTTTGTTCTATCAGGGAATGGATATCGGCACAGCCAAACCGACTGCCCATCAACGGAAGCGCGTCCCCCATCATCTAATAGACGTTGCCGAGCCCGATGAGATTTGGAGCCTGGCGCAGTTTCAAGCTGCGGCCCATCAGACTATCGCCGATATCCATAAGCGAGGACGTGTGCCGATCGTTGTCGGAGGGACGGGGCAATACCTGCGCGCGCTGCTGGAGGGCTGGTCTCCGCCCAGTGTGCCCGGAAATCCGGACCTGCGCCGGGCATTGGAAACCTGGAGTAGCGATATCGGGAAGAAAGCACTCCATGCCCGACTCGCGATCGTAGATCAAGAAGCAGCCCGGAAAATCGACCCGCGCAACCAGCGCCGCACGCTGCGAGCGCTGGAGGTCATTTTTACAACCGGCAAAAGGTTTTCTGATCAAAAGAAGAAAACAGAAACCCCATACAGTGTCTTGGAAATTGGTCTAACTCGGCCTCGCGTAGAACTCTACGCACGCATCGACGCCCGCATCGATAGGATGCTGCAAGAAGGTTGGCTGGACGAGGTAAGCAAATTGTTGGCAAAGGGATATTCACCGGAATTACCCAGCCTATCTGCAATTGGCTACAAAGAATTAGTTCAGCATTTGAATGGGGAGATCAGTTTGGACGAGGCGACCACCGCTATCAAAAGGCGCACGCGGCAATTTGTTCGTCGCCAGGCGGCCTGGTTCAAACCGAAAGATCCGAATATTTATTGGGTAGATGTCTCCTTTCCAGACTCGATAAGCAAAATCGAGAACCGGATAAAGGAATTCTTGTCAGTTTGAACTAAGTTTCGCGATCAGAAGATAAAACAGGGCCGATAAGACGGCGGACGCGGGTATCGTCAGAAGCCAAGCAATCAGCATATCTCGACCCACGCCCCAGCGTACCATCTTGACGCGTTGTGCAGCTCCCGCGCCCATTAAACTCGAACTCACAACCTGAGTCAGGCTAACTGGGCCGCCATAAAGTGCGGCGGCCAGCATCACAACTGCGCCTCCTGCCTGAGAGGCGAAACCATGCACAGGTCGGACTTTCATAATGCGTCCACCCAGTGTTCGGATCAATCCCCAGCCGCCAGTGATTGTGCCCAGCGCGATCGCCACAGCCACCATGGTTACGACCCAGATCGGGATTAGGAAGTCTCTGGTTTGGCCGGCGACGAGCAAAGCCAAGGCCAAGACTCCCATTGTCTTCTGCCCGTCATTTGAACCGTGTCCCAAGGCAAGGGAAAAGGACGTGATTACTTGAAGCCGCTGAAATAATCGATTGACATTAGGTTTTGCGCGGGCGAAAAATAGGAAAACCAACTTTGTCGAAATATAGCCGGCAATCAGGCCAAGCGGAGGAGAAATCAGAAGCGCCACCAAAACCCTAAACAGACCTGTGGACTGGATTGCCGCGAGGCCGCTGGCGGCCAATGCGCCCCCAACCAGCCCTCCAACGAGCGCATGTGATGAAGAAGAAGGGATTCCTAGCCGCACAGTAAGGATCACCCAAACGATTGCCCCAGCTAACCCCGCAGCAAGCGCAGTGAGCTCCAGGGTAGAACTAACCAGCAGATCAGCGCCTAACGTACGGGCAACGGCCATGCCGAATAAGAAAGGCCCTAAGAATTCCCCCACCGCGGTTGCCAATAAGGCCGCACGGGGATTAAGGGCTCGAGTGGAAATTACTGTTGCAACCAGGTTTGAACTGTCATTCAATCCGTTCAGGAATACAAAGATCAGCCCCAGGATGAAAACCGCAATCAGCATTAAAACAGTGTAACACTCGGCTGCAGAATAAATTCCAGGGCTGCGTTCCCCTGTTCAGCTCTTAGGCACACCCACTTCGATCTGCCCTTCCACCACTCGCACCGGATAAGCTGGAATATCGATAACCGCCGGCAAAGCCTTCACCTCCCCTGTGCGCACATCGAAGCGGGCGCCATGGCGCGGACAGGTGATCTCATAGCCATCCAAGTCTCCCTCGCCTACGGGGCCGTTGTCGTGCGAACAGAGGTCGCCGATGGCAAAGTATTGCCCGGCGATGTTGAAGACAACGATGTTGTAATCGTCCACAGAAACGAAGATACGTTCGCCATTGGGAACTTCATCAACTGAAGCAACCGCGACGAAGTCAACTTCTTTTGGGCCGAGTTGGGTATAGGTGAAGGTCATAAGATTGAGATTCTATTCAGTTTTCGTAGGGGTGGGTCTCAGACCCACCTACCACTCAGAAGGCGGGCCTAAGACCCGCCGCTACGGTTGTCCGCCCACGGCAGGAGATTATGAAGCCGCTAGTTCGTCCAGTGTCATTACTTCTTCAAGCCCGTAGACTCCCCCCTTGAGGACTTTCAGCGAAAGGAGAGCGCATTTCAGCCGCACCGGGCCGAGTTCGATCCCGAGCAGATCCAAAATGTCCTGCTTTCCAAGTTTGCGCACATCGGCCAGCGGCATGCCCGCGACTTTTTCCATTAGAAGGTCCGCGGAGGCCTGGGAAATAGAGCATCCCTCACCACTGAATTTTGCTTCTTCGACAACATCGTTTCCATTAACACGCAAATCGATTTTGATGTGGTCGCCGCAGACCGGATTGTCATCCTCGTAACTGTGGGTGTGCGGATCGACGGTGCCGCGGAAGCGCGGGTTTTGGTAACGGTCAATGATCAGTTCGCGATAAAGGTCGTCCATCAGCCAAATATTTCCTTCACCTTGTAAAGAGCTTCGATAAAGTGATCGATCTCTTCTTTTGTGTTGTACAAATAGAAACTGGCTCGTGTAGTAGCCGGAATGCCGAATTTCTCGTGCACGGGCATCGCACAATGGTGTCCAGCGCGAGTAGCCACTCCTTGACGGTTGAGGATTTCGGCAACGTCGTGAGGATGCACGCCTTTAAATGTGAACGAGGCGTTTGAACTCTTGTGGTCCGCAGCCGGTCCAAATATCCAAATACCTGGCACTTCCTCAAGCCGCTCGAGCGCGTAGGCAGTGAGCTCGTGATCGTGTTCAGCCACAGCTTCCATGGTGACGTCGGTCAGGTAATCGACAGCCGCCCCCAACCCAATCGCTTCCGCGATCGCGGGTGTACCGGCTTCGAACTTGTGCGGCAGTTCATTGGGCACGAAGGAGCGCAGCTTGACGCGCTTGATCATGTCGCCGCCGCCGAGGAATGGCGGCATGGCTTCGAGCAATTCTTCCTTGCCATACAAAATACCGAGTCCCGTGGGGCCAAGCATCTTATGGCTCGAGAACGCAAGGAAATCAAC
>JBOGUK010000147.1:0-22209 GCA_050695915.1 Anaerolineales bacterium | reverse complement strand
CTTGGGATCATTCGAATTGGCTGATGGTGTGGTATTCATGAAGCCGACTCCGCCGACTGAGTTGCGCCTGGGTGATTCGCTTGTATCCAAGCAACAACCGATCCTTCCAGATACGAGCGGCGCCCCTGATTACATATTTGTCGACAGCATCCGCATCGGGGTCATTGAACGCGCGGGGCAATTCGCCATCCGCGTCTGGGATCCGCAAAATCCCGTGCGTCTGAATTTTGCCGGCTGCACTTGGTTCGACCCCAAGCCGAAATGGAGAAACCAGGCGCGGATCGAAACTTACAATGAACCAAAAACAATCCTGATCGACGATATTGTTGGCATCCAGCGCCCGGTAGAGATGCACGGGGCCTTGGCGTTCGAGGTCGATGAAGTTACCCACCGACTCGATGCAGAACGCCTTGAAGATAATTCTTTCAACATTATTTTCAAAGACAAAACAGCTGGAATCACCACGTACTCAGCCGGCCGGTATCTTATAACCGAGATCGCCGAGGGCGATCACGTCATGATCGATTTCAACGTCGCCTACAACCCGCCTTGCGCCTTCACCGCATTCGCCACCTGCCCCCTGCCGCCGCCGCAAAACGTGCTGCCAATCGCGATCGAGGCGGGCGAGAAGCTCGAAACTCGATAAACAAGTGGCCTCCACAGACACCCCACAGGCAATTCGGTCTTTGGGGCAGAAAATTGGAAGACGCATTCCACACGTTGCTTTAAATGAGCTGCACACCCAAAAGGTCGCTTTTCATTCGCAAGGCGACCGTGTGATTGCCCTCTCGCTGCGCGGCTGCGAGCTGGCAGCGGTCCCGGATGAAATCTGGGAACTCGGTGCGCTGGAAATTCTTTCGCTTGGCGAAAATCAAATCGCCGAATTTCCCGAGCAGATTGGCCGAATTACTCAGCTTCGCCAGTTTTATTTATTCAATAATCCGATCACGTCGTTGCCATCCGCAGTCACACGTCTGACGAACCTGGAGATTCTCGATCTCGGACATAACAAGCTGACTTCAATTCCCGAATCCATTGGTAACCTGAAGAACTTGCGCTTCCTGTACCTCAGCGATAATCAACTTACCCATTTGCCAGAATCGTTGGGTGAGCTTGAACACGTGATTTACCTGAGCATGACTCACAACCGGTTCACGGAGTTGCCTACCTGCGTGACCCGACTCCAAACGCTAACGGAGCTGCGTATTTACAACAACCAGATCGCGCAGCTTCCCGATACCATCGCCGATCTTGCCGAACTTCGTGAACTGCATGCCCGCGGCAATCAGCTGACCGAACTTCCGGAAACGCTTCGAAAGTTGCAGAATCTTTATTATCTGGATTTGCGCGAAAACGCGATTACTAAAATCCCTGAATGGATTAACGGCATGAGCAATTTGAGAAAACTCGATCTCAGGTGGAACTGCGTGGCAGAAGGGTTTTCATCTGACAGATTGAATAACACGAAATTGCTTATTTACGTGTGAACGCAATTAAGGGTTTAGCTCTTCGCATCGAGAATGTAGCTGAACAGCTGGACAGGCCGATCTTGATTGCCTAGGATGGACGTAGTGGCACGGGCAAAACCACAATAGCTCTGCCCGACAGTGTGGTGATACTGCAGGATAATTTTTACAGCGGCGGACCCGATGAGGTATGGGCAAAATCGCACGCCTGAAGAGAGATACTCTTTATGCATTGACTGGAGGCGACTGCGAAAGCAGACATTGAAACCCCTTTTGAAAGGACACGCTGCCAGCTGGCATCCGTTTGATTTCAAAGGTGAAGAAGGCCTTTCCAGTCAAAGCATCAACTCCGCGCCTTCTAAAATCATCATTCTGGATGGGGTCTATTCCTTTCGCCCTGGAGGTAAAAGTTGCCGGGCATGGGTTCTGCGGTTCCATCCATCCAGCTATTTTGGAAAATGGTTGAGTCCCCAAGCATTTGACCAATCAGGCGAGAATACACGTTGAAGAAAACCAGGACGACGCCGTGATCATAAATATTGGCTATTTCGTCAGCGCTAATTTGGTCGAACGAGCTGCCGTGAATCATCAGTGCATCCAAATCCCCATTCTCGTGAGCAGCAACGGCATCAGCCCATCTACTGACAGGCTGCGCACCGATCGAGGTCACCATGGACTGAGGCGTAAGGAAACCGCTCGCCGCTTCGGCCTGCGTTAGATACAGAATGCGATAGCCGGAGAATCTGGGGTCCGGCATGACTGCGGGCGTTAGAGAAATGGGCGTGCTGCAGCGCACCAGAAGGATTGCAAGCAAACTGCTTGCGAGAAAGCCATAACTGATCTCAAACACCCGAGATTTCATTAGAATTGCTTTTTCTTGCTTTCATCCCACAACGCGTCCATTTCTTCGAGGGTCATTCCCTTTAGTTCGCGACCTTGCGCTTTGGCGCCAGCCTCCACATAGGCGAAGCGATCTCTGAACCTGCGGTTGGCTGCGCGTAATGCAGCTTCGGGATCGATCTTTAGCCAACGAGATAGGTTAACCAGCGCGAATAGAATATCCCCAAATTCGGATTCGCGTTCTTCGGCGGTTTCAGCGGCTTTCATTTCGTCGATCTCTTCGGCCACATCGCTCAACACCCCTTCAATTTTCGGCCACTCGAAACCCACGCGGGCCGCCCGGGCCTGGTAAGCCTCGGCCTGGCTGAGGGCGGGCAGCGCCGCGGATACTCCATCCAGTACTCCGCGTTCTTCGCCCTTGGCCTTGCGCTCGTCAGCCTTGAGATGTTCCCAATTGGCGATTACGGCTTCGGAATCTTTGAGATGCGCATCCCCGAAAACGTGCGGGTGACGAGCGATCAACTTGACAATGATTCTGTTGAGTACATCTGCCATTTTGAATTCCCCAGCCTCCGTGGCAATTTGCGCGTGCAGAACGATTTGAACCAAGAGGTCGCCGAATTCCTCTTGCATGGCTTCCGGGTCCTCGCTGTCCAACGCCTCCAACACTTCATAAGCTTCTTCGATTAGGTTCCTGCGCAAGCTTTGGTGCGTCTGCTCCCGGTCCCATGGGCAGCCCTCGGGAGCGCGTAAATGGGCAATCAGCTCCTGGAATTCCTCAAATGAAGTGCTCTCCCCTAAGGGAGGAACATAGAGCGCAGTTAAAGCGGAAATGTGGGGACTGCGATCGATCTCAAAAAGCGCAAGATCCTCGATGAATTCGTCATCTGTACCCGCGGCATGGATTAGCCTGACCCCGTGCTCATCGGGGAAAAGCGACATTAGGGTCAGCTTAACTTCAGCGGCCAGATCTTTGGAATAGAGTTGCGCAACCAACGCGGGGGCGTTGGGCGGAAAGAGTGGATGATGCAAGGTCGACAGTTCCAGCGCATCCACGATGCTGGTTTGCGGCAGCAGATCGCTGCCAAGCGCCGCAAGAACAGGCTCCACGAAGCTGAGTCCGGCGACGACGCGCACAGGGATACCGGCAGCCCGTGCGCGGCGAGCAATTTCCGGTGCGGTCGCTTCGGCCACGAAGGGATGCCCGGGAACTGCGTAGATCACCCCACGCGGGCCGGCGCTCAGTTCCAGGACGCGTGACACGATCTTGCGATAAACTTCTTCGACATTCTCCTCAGATTCGTACAACTCATCGAAACTATGAACAGTCACGCTCGCGGGAAAAGCGGAGACCACTGGATGCTGGCTGGTGCGCAGAAAAACATCCTTGGCGCTGCTCAGCGCGTCCCATGCTTCGCGTGTGAGTTGGTCCGGGTTTCCCGGGCCGAGGCCGAGGATGGTAATACCTAGTGATGATGGCATGGGGACTCCTTTGGGAGCAAAATACAAGTATAAAAGTAATCCTTAACAAGAAAATAAGATTAAACCCATTGCGAGGAAGGCGAATGCAATGAGCCCGACGCGGCAATCTCCAATTCGGGCTTGGGGATTGCCACACCCGCTTTGCGGGCTCGCAATGGTTTATTTTTGGTAAAAGAAAAACCGCAGGACTTCTCCTGCGGTTTAGGTGCTGAGCCTAGCGTTTTGTGTAAGTGGGTGCTTTACGTGCACGTTTGAGGCCGGGCTTCTTGCGCTCCTTGGCGCGTGCATCCCGGCGCAAGTGCTGGGCCTGTGCCAGGGTGACATGCCATTCGGGGTTCATCTTTTCCAACGCGCGGGCCAGACCCATGCGCACGGCGCCTGACTGGCCGGTGCGCCCACCGCCGCGCACGATGGCGCTCACATCGACCGTGCCCATAGCCGAAATATCTTCCAATACTGTAAGAACGTTGGCGGCGTCTCCAACGCGCGGGAAGTAATCCGTGAGGGTCTTCCCATTCACCATGAAGGCCCCCGCCCCACCCATCACGCGCACGCGTGCGGTGCTGGTCTTGCGGCGGCCTATTCCTTCGTAAAATTGATCTGCCATTCAGTCTCCTACAAAGCCAATGATTGCGGTTTCTGCGGGCCGTGCGGGTGCTCGGGCCCAGCATACACTTTCAATTTCTTTATCAACTTGCGTCCCAGCTTGCCATGCGGGATCATGCCCCAAACGGCGGCTTCGATCACGCGCTCGGGATGCGTGCGCAGCATGCGCCGCAGGCGAGTCTCTGTGAGGCCGCCCTGGAAACCGCTGTGGCGATAGTAGACTTTGTCGACCATCTTGTTGCCGGTAACCGTGATCTTCTCGCAATTAGTCACCACCACATGGTCGCCGAGGTCAACGCCGGGCGTGTAATCGGGGCGGTGCTTGCCGATCAATATCGTGGCAATGCGTGAAGCCAGGCGACCCAAATTCTGTCCACTGGCGTCCACATGGTGCCATTGCATGCCAATCTCACTCTGTTTTGGATAATACGTTTTCTGCTTCATCTAATCCTTCGTTTCGATCTGTGTGATCCGTAACCTACCTCCACCAACGTGAGACCGTGTGCTGGCGCCAGCTCGCGGACTTTTTCCGACTTTGACCTCTGAACCAGTTTGATGCCAGTTAGCGGTTTCAACCCTTGCGCGACTTTCACTTGAATGCCAACCATCCTCCGCACCATGTGATAGAGAAAGGCATTAGCCGTGATGTCGAATACAAACTCGTCGTCACCAACCTTGTGCCACCTCGCGCGTGTCACCTTTCGCAGGGTGCTGCCGCTTCTTTTCGGGTGCGAGCCGAACGAGGCAAAGTCGTGCTCTCCCTCGAACAGCTTTGCGGCAGCCCTGAGCTTTGCCAGCTTAACGGCCGGCCAAACTCGCCAGGCATATCGCTCACGCAGCGGATCGCGCTGCGGTTGGCAGAACAGGCGGTATTCGTACCTCCGGGCCGTTGCATCATATCGAGGATGAAAATCCTCGGGTACGATACTGATTTCCCTTACGGCGACATCGTCAGGCAAAACGGAGTTCAGAGCCTTGAGCAGCTTGGCGGGTTCGTGTTTCCACTCCATGTCGAACGCAACCACTTGCCCGCGAGCGTGGACTCCCGCATCTGTTCGGCCAGCGATCAGGATCGAGCGCCCCTTCCAGCCTGACTTGCGCAGGGCATTTTCAACTTCCATCTGCACTGACCTGCTATTTGCCTGGCGCTGCATCCCGCTGAACGCGGTGCCGTCGTAAGCCAGGATCACTTTGTAACGTGCCATACCGATCCGGAAATCCGGATGGTGAACAACCTAATTTACTCGACCAGCTCCAGAAGAACCATTTGAGCGCGGTCTCCTTCGCGCGGGCCGAGTTTCACCAGGCGGGTGTAGCCGCCCTTGCGCTCCGTATAACGCGGAGCGATCTCGTCGAATAACTTCTTTACGGACTTTGCGTCGTTCAAGCGCTGCGCCGCCAGGCGGCGGGCATGAACTTTCTTTGCCGCGTCCTCCATCGCGTTGCCCCTCTTGGCGAGCGTGATCAGACGTTCGGCCTGACCGCGGATCGCCTCTGCCTTCGCCCGCGTGGTTTGAATTCGTTCGAATTCAAACAACTGTTTCACCAGGATCTTGCGCAAAGCAGTTCGTGCGCCAACGTGGCGGCTGAGTTTCTTGCCGGCAACTTTGTGACGCATGCTTACTCTTCTTCCTCGACGGCTTTGCCCTCAATGAGGTAGCCCTTTTCGCGCATATTTTCGACGAGTTCGTCCATGCTCTTATCGCCAAAGTTGCGGATGGACATCACCGCGTCCTGCCCCTTTTCGAGCAGTTCCATGACTTCGCCCACCGTGGTAATCCCAGCCCGCTTCAGAGAGTTGAAGACGCGGACAGAGAGGTCGAGATTCTCGATAGGTGTGTCGTAGACCTCGCTGGAAAGCCGGCTATCGCCGAATTCCTCTTTGGGAACCGGGCCCAGGCTGATTTCGGTAACGCCAGCAATATGGCGCAAGTGCTCGATCAGGATGCCCGCCGAGGTGCTCATGGCTTCTTCTGGTCGCACCGTGCCATCCGTCCAGATCTCCATGATGAGTTTGTCGTAATTCGTGTTTTGGCCCACGCGGGCGGAATCCACTTCCCAATTCACGCGGCGCACGGGAGTGAAAATAGCGTCTACAGGAAGCTCACCAATAGGAAGCTTGCCGCTGCGATCGTTGGCGGGAGAATATCCACGACCCCGTTCGACAGTCAGTTCCAACGACAGTTTGGTCTTGCTGCTATCAGACGTGAATAAATACAGATCGGGGTTCACGATCTCGATCTCTGCCGGGACATTGATATCGGCAGCCGTGACCACACCCTCCCCGCGCACATCGATGTGCAAGCGCGAGGTGTCGCCTTCGTGCATGCGCATGCGCAGCTGCTTTAGCTGCAATATGATCTGGATCACATCCTCGCGGATGCCCGGGATCTGGCTGTATTCGTGCTGAACATCCGCGATGCGAATCGAGCTTACCGCGGCCCCTTCCAATGAAGACAACAGGACCCGACGGAGAGCGTTCCCCAGGGTGTTACCGTAACCGCGCTCCAGCGGGCTGATGGCGAACTTTCCGTAATTTCTTGCTTCAGCTTCCCGTTCGATCCGCGGGGTCACCATATTGCTTAATACAATCACAGCTTTTTCCTTCCCGATCGGCGGCCGTTGGCCCCGAAGATTACCTTGAATAGAACTCCACGACCAACTGCTCGTTCAGGTTCGCGTCGATCTCGCCGCGCTCCGGCACTCGCTTGACCGTTCCGCTCAGCTTTTTGAGATCGCGGTCGATCCAGTCGGGCGTATTGCGGGCCTGGGCGAAATCGGAAAGCCCTTTGAAATACGAATTGCCGCGTGACCCCTCGCGAATTTCGATAGCGTCGCCTTCGTTTATCAGCATGGAAGGCACCGTAGTGCGAATTCCGTTGACGAGGAAATGCCCGTGGCTCACAAGCTGGCGGGCTTGCGCGCGGCTGCCCGCAAACCCCAGGCGATAGACCACGTTATCCAGACGTGACTCAAGCATTTGCAGCAATGTGAGTCCGGTGAGACCGCGGGACTTCAGAGCCTCGCGGAAATAGCGACGGAACTGTCGCTCGAAAACGCCGTATACGCGGCGCGCCTTTTGCTTGGCGCGCAACTGTTTACCAAAATCGGATTCCCGGGATCGGCGCCACTCAGAGGTCTTGCCGTGCAAGCCGGGAGGATAATTGCGGCGCTCAATAGCGCATTTCGGTGAGAAGCAGCGATCGCCCTTGAGGAAGAGTTTCTCTCCTTCACGGCGGCACAGCTTGCAAACCGGATCGGTATGTCTTGCCATAAATTTTCCTTAACTTCCTTTACATTCTCCTGCGTTTCGGAGGGCGGCAGCCATTGTGCGGTACAGGTGTTACGTCTGAAATAACTTTCACACGCAAGCCCATGGTTTGCACAGCACGCACCGCGGATTCGCGACCGGGGCCGGGCCCTTTGACGAATAGATCAACTTCCTGGACGCCCATTTCTATGGCAGCCTTTACCGCGCGCTCCGTCGCGAGACGCGATGCGAATGGCGTGCTCTTACGGGAACCTTTGAAGCCAACCAAACCCGCGCTCGCCCACGACAAGGTATTGCCCTGTTCGTCGGTCACCGTCACGATCGTGTTGTTGAACGTGGCAAAGATGTGGATCTGCCCGCTCGAAACGCGCTTGGCAGCCTTCTTGGGGCCGCGAGCCTTTGCCGGTTTAGCTGCCCTTGGGGCTTCTGCTGCCGGAGTTTCTTCCTGGGCAGCCTTTGGTTTTTTAGCTTCTTCCGTTGCCATTCAACAAATGCTCCTCTTACTTCTTGGTAGCGCCGCGCCTGCGCCCGCGTCCGGCAACCGTCTTGGCCGGGCCCTTGCGGGTTCGCGAATTCGTGCGCGTGCGCTGTCCGCGCGCAGGCAATCCGCGGCGGTGGCGCATCCCGCGATAGGTGCCAATCTCCATCAAGCGCTTGATGTTCATCTGCGTTTCACGGCGCAGATCGCCTTCCACCTTCACGTTTTTCGTAATGTAATCGCGCAGCCTGGTGACCTCGTCATCCGTGAGGTCTTTCACACGCGTATCGGGGTTCAAGCCCGTGTCGGACAGGATACGCTGGGATGTCTTGAGTCCGATCCCAAATATGTAGGTCAACCCATATTCCAAGCGCTTGTCGCGCGGCAAATCGACGCCTTCAATGCGTGCCATCACTCACCTATCCTTGACGCTGCTTATGCTTCGGGTTGCTGCAAATCACATACAGCTTGCCCTTGCGTTTCACAATTTTGCAACGCGCGCAGCGTCTCTTAATTGATGCTGTTACCTTCATACCCTACTAACTCCTAACAAACCGATTACAGACTGGCAAACGAGCAAGTATATCGGCGTTCCCTGCATCCGTCCAGACCAGCGGTTGCTCATTGCGTGAGGATCATTGGATCACCATCGGTCACGGCAACGCTATGTTCGAAATGAGCTGTCAGCGAGCCGTCGGCGGATGCCACCGTCCATTGGTCCTTGAGCACCCGAGTGTGCGGCGTTCCCGCGAGCACCATCGGTTCCAAGGCGATCGTTACACCGGGGCGGAGCACCAGACCGCGCCCCGGCAGCCCGTAGTTCGGCACCTGCGGACCCTCATGCATTTGTCGCCCTACGCCGTGACCAGAGTATTCCCTGGGCACGTGGAAGCCGTTGCCTTCCACCCATTCCTGAATGGCATGCGAAACGTCGCCCACATGGTTGCCCGGGCGCATTCTTTCGATCCCGATGCGCAGGGCCTCTTGGGTGACGTCAATCAGCTTCTGGGCTTCGGCCGAAATCTCGCCGATCCCTACCGTGAACGCCGAATCGCCTACAAAGCTTTCATAAACGGTTCCGCAATCCACCGAAAATATGTCACCCTCGAGCAGCTCGCGTTTGCCAGGCAGTCCATGCACAAGTTCATCATTGATGCTGGTATTCAGCGTGGCAGGGTACGGATAGGGGCCGGGATAGTTGAGAAAGGCGGGCATGCCACCATGGTCGCGGATCACTTCTTCCGCAATCTGGTCGAGTTTGCCGGTCGTAACCCCGGGACGGACGTTCATTCGAACCTCTTCCAAGGCCAGCGCATTAATGTGCCCAGCTTTCTGCATGATCTCGACCTCACTGACACTTTTGAGCACAATGTTACGTTCCCAGCTCATTTGGAAGGCAGCCCTTTTGGCAGCGCATCGAGAAGTTCCTCTGTCACCGCTTCAATGGATTGTTCGCCATTGACCTCAACCAGCTTTCCCATCTTGCGGTAGTGCGCGATCAGGGGCGCCGTCTGTTCCGCGTAGACCTTAATGCGCCGTTCCACCGTCTCGCGTTTATCGTCCTCCCGCTGGTAGAGTTCTGAGCTGTCCTCATCGCAGACGCCTCTGACTTTCGGCGGGTTGTGCACTTCGTGGTAGACATGCCCACTAGCACGACAAATCCATCTCCCGCTCAGGCGGTCAATCAGTTCCGCTTCACCGACGCGAATATTTGGGACCGCATCCACCTTGCCGCCGAAATCGGCGAGCATCTCGTCGAGAGCCTCGGCCTGCGCCGGGGTACGCGGGTAACCGTCGAGCACAGCGCCCTCGGCGCAATCCTCACGGCTCAGCCGTTCACGAATCATTGCGATGGTTACGTCGTCGGGCACCAGGTCGCCGCGGTTCATGTAGACTTCGGCCAACTTGCCAAGTTCTGTTCGGTTTTTAATGTTCTCTCGAAAAATATCTCCCGAGGAGATATGCGCCAAACCTAATTTTTCAGAAACAATTTCCGCCTGTGTGCCCTTCCCAGCTCCAGGAGGGCCTAGCAGAACAATGTAAACAGGCAAACGACCCTTAACGTACCAGCAGCGACTCCTCGTAACCGTGCAGCTTCAGCTCGGCGTCAATGATGAAGAACGTCTCGCGGACAGTGCCGACTACGATGAGCAAGCCTGAGGATGAAACCAAAAACAAGCCCGATTGCGTTCCTGCTGCAGAGAGGAACGGGATTAGGCGGGTGACCACAAAGGGAAGTACTGCGATGGCGCCAAGGAACACGGCGCCCGGCAGGGTGATGCGGCGCAACACCGATGTCAGGTAGCGTTGCGTGGGCGCGCCGCGGCTGACGCCGGGGATCTGCGCGCCGACACGCTTCAGATTTTCGCCGTAATTTTGCTGCGCAAACAGCACGTCCGTGTAGAAAAACGCGAAAGCCACCACCATCAGGAAGTACAGCACCCAATACCAGGTTCCGGTGGGGTCAAAGAACCGCGTCGTTGCGCCTGCCAAGCTCGCCGCCCACTCGGTTTCCGAATTCGCAAAGAAGGTCGCCAATATGGATGGCAACTGCAATATCGCATTGGCGAAGATCAGCGGGATCATCCCCGACATATTCACCATCAAGGGCAATGTGCCCTTCACAGGCATGGACATGCGATTGCCCATGCGCCGCCCGGGATACATTACCGGCACATTGCGGCGTCCCTGCTGCACATAAACGATCACAAAAATTGTAAGGATCATAATGAGGGCGATCAGCGCGATGGCAGTCCAGCCGCGCACTTCGGTCTGCAGCAACGAAATGAAGTTGCCCGGGATGCGCGAAATGATGCCGGCAAAGATGATCAACGAAAGGCCCTGGTTGCGGATGCCGTATTCGGAGATCAACTCGCCCAGCCAGATGGCGAACATAGTGCCCGCCGTCATGCTGAAAATGATCGTGACAGACGGCAGCAGCTGCCCGGCGCCGAAACCGAAATCCCGGATCACCGGTGCGCCGCCGAGCGTGGAAAAGATGTTGATCTGTCCAATGGCAGTTAGAGCCGCCATGGGAACGGCTAAGTAATACGTCCAGCGCTGCATCCACTTACGACCCTCGCGCGGGTCTTCTTCCATCCGTTTTTGCAGCGAGGGGATGACGGGGAGCAGTAATTGCAAAATGATCTGCGCCGTGATGTACGGATACACGCCCATTGCCAAAACGGAGAAGTTCAGCAATGTGCCGCCCGACATCAAATCGATCAAGCCAACCAGCGTCCCGGCAGCGCCGCCCTGTTCCACGAGTCCAGTGATCACGTCGCGGTTCACGCCCGGCACCGGAATGTGGGCGACAAAGCGATAGATCACCAAAATCGCAAAGGTGATCAGGATTTTGCGCCGGATATCCGGGGCTGTGAACAGAAGCCGGACGTAACGTCCGGCGCCGGAGAGACCGCCTCTCACTTCTTGCTCGCTTTCTTAGCCTTTGCAACTTTCTTCTTAGGCTTCGCCGTGGAGGCCTTGGGCTTCGCCGCTTTGGCCTTTGGTTCTTCGGAAGGCTCTGTTTTTTCGACCTTGGCAGGCGCGACCTGTTCGATTATTTCCACACTGCCACCCGCATTTTCCACTTTGGCCTTGGCACTGGCACTCACCCGGTGCACACGAACCTTCAGCGCGGATTTCACATCCCCGCGCCCAAGAAGGACCACTGGATAGCGCGGATCGCGCAGCAAGCTGGCTCCGTCCAGAGTCTGCGGGTTCACTTCGCCCTGCAGGTCGCCCAGCTGATCCAGGTTGACTTCGTTGTAGAACTGGCGGAAAGGCACGTTGAAGCCGCGCTTGAACGGCAACCGACGGAAGAACGGCAGGTTGCCGCCCTGATGGTAGAGGCCCGGGCCGCCGCCTGCGCGTGCGCCCTGCCCCTTCGTGCCTCGCCCCGCGGTCTTGCCGCGGCGGCCGGCCGTACCGCGCCCCACGCGGCGGTGCGGCTTGATCTTGCCTTCGTTTGCTCTTAACTCATGCAACTTCATAACTAGGATGCCTCTTCAACCTTCAATAAATGGCCGACGCTGTTGATCATCCCGCGCAGCGCGGGAGTATCTTCATGCGTCACCGAATAATTCATTCGTTTCAGTCCCAGTGCTTTCACGGTTTTCTTCTGCTGTTTCGTGTATCCGATCGGACTGTGAACCAGCGTGATCTTGAGCTGTTTACCGCCTGTTTTCTTAGCTGCCATTCTTCTTGCCTCGATCCCAGAAAGGCTTCAGTTCCCGGACATCCATGCTGCGCATGGAAGCCTGCTGATCAACGGATTTAAGCTGATCCAGCGCGTTCAGGGTCGCCATCACCACGTTGTGAATGTTGCCGCTGCCCATGGACTTGGTGAGAATATCTTGCACGCCGACTGCCTGCATCACGGCGCGCACTCCGCCGCCGGCGATCACGCCGGTGCCCGGGGAAGCAGGCTTGAGCAACACTTCTGCGCCGCCCATTCGCCCCACCACCGTATGCGGAATCGTCGTGCCATACAAGTTCATGCGGCGCATTTCCTTACGAGCGTGCGTGGATGCTTTGCGAATGGCTTCGGGCACTGTGTTGGCTTTACCAACGCCTGCGCCCACCTGCCCACCCCTGTCGCCCAGAACCACGGTCACCCGGAACGCAAATCGGCGACCACCCTTGACTACCTTCGCCACGCGGCGGATCTCAATGGTCTTTTCCTCGAGCTCGCGCCCGAATTCGCCTTCCTTCAACTCAACACGTTCAGCCATAACTCTCCTAACCACGCGGGCTTAGAACTCCAGCCCTTCCTTTCGAGCTCCCTCAGCCAGGGCTTTCACCCGCCCCGCATACCGAAAGCCGCCGCGATCCAACACGACCCGCTTGATGCCTTTAGACTGCGCCCGCTTGGCGACCAGCTCCCCAACCAAGCGCGCTTGCTCGGTCTTGTTTTTCCCATGGAGTTGTTTTTTCAACTCGCCTTCGATGGATGAAGCGGAAACAAGCGTATGCCCAGCCTGGTCGTCGATCAACTGAGCGTAAATGCCGCTCAGGCTGCGAAAAACGTTCAGGCGCGGACGATCGGCGTCGCCGCTGATCTTGCTGCGCACGCGCAGATGCCTTTTCTGCCTTGCTGTGTTTCTCGAACTTTTTGCCATAATACCCTTTATGCAGCCGCGGCCTTGGCAGCCTTGCCCGCTTTGTGGCGAACGTATTCGCCTACGTAGCGGATACCCTTTCCTTTGTAGGGCTCAGTTGGGCGGACCTTGCGAATCTGCGCAGCCGTTTCGCCGACCAATTCCTTATCGTGCCCACTCACAACGATATGGCCCTGATCGTTTAGGGAAAAACGGATGCCCTCTTTGGGCTCGATTTCAACGGGATGTGAGTAGCCGACGTTCAGCACCAGGTTCTTCCCTTTGACCTCAGCTCGGTAACCCACGCCCTGGATTTCCAACGCCTTGGTGAAACCCGTGGTGGTCCCAACCACCATATTGTTCACAAGGGCACGCGCCGTCCCATGGATAGTTCGCCCAAACTTTTCCTCTGAGGCGCGTTCAACCATAAGTTGATTGCCTTCCCGTTTGAATCTGATCAGGGAAGGGAAGGTATGCGACATCTCGCCCCTGGGGCCCTTGACTTTCACACTTGAACCATTGATCTCCACCTCAACACCGGAGGGGATTTCAATCGGCATTCTTCCTACTCGAGACACAAATCCTCCAACTGAACCTTCCCTACCAAACCTTGCACAATATTTCGCCGCCCACACCCAGCTGGCGCGCCCGGCGCCCGCTCATCACGCCCTTGGGCGTGGATAGGATGGCGACCCCCAGGCCCGAAAGCACCCAGGGTATCTCACTGCGCTTCGCATAAATGCGGCGCCCCGGGCGGCTGACGCGCTCCAATCCGGAGATCACCGAGCGGCGCTGGCGGCGGCTGCCGATGTATTTCAAATTCATCCGCAACACTTTGAAGCCGGATTCATCCTCGACGACCTCGTAGCTTTCGATAAATCCCTCCTGCTTCAGGATGTCCGCGATGTCCGCCTTTAATTTCGAACTCGGCATCCCTACGAGTGTGTGACCGCCCATCACCGCGTTGCGGATGCGGGTCAACATGTCAGAGATCGGATCAGTAAGTGCCATTGGTTCCTCCTCTGCTACCAGGACGCCTTGACCACGCCCGGGATCTTTCCTTCCAGGGCGTACTGCCGGAAGCAGATGCGGCACAGGCCAAAGCGGCGCAAATAGCCGCGCGGCCGCCCGCATATCTTGCAACGATTGCGCACGCGAATGGTGTACTTGCGCCTGCTTTCGCGAGTAACGATCGATTTTTTCGCCATAACTTTCCTCTTTCGAAAGTACTATCCTTCTCTCTTAAAGGGCATACCCAACATTTGCAGCAAGGCGCGTCCTTCATCATCATTTCGGGCGGTGGTCACGATGGTCACCTCGAGTCCGCGCACCTGCTCGATACTGTCGTACTGTATTTCCGGGAAGATCAACTGCTCTGTGAAGCCCAGGGTGTAATTCCCGCGCCCGTCGAACGCATCCGGGGAAACGCCGCGGAAATCACGCACGCGCGGCAGCGCCAGATTCACCAGGCGGTCCAAGAACGACCACATGCGCTCGCCGCGCAGCGTGACCTTGACGCCAATCGACCGCCCGGCGCGCAACTTGAAATTGGAAATATCTTTGCGCGCTTTTGTGACCACAGGCTTTTGACCGCTGATCACTGTAAGGTCTTCCACCGCGCCATCCAAGGCCTTGGCATCATCCATGGCTTTGCCGAGTCCCACATTGATTACGATCTTCTCAAGCCGCGGGACCTCCATCACATTGGCCAGCCCCAGAGACTTCTGCAATGCGGGCACGGTTTCCTTTTGGTAACGCTCTTTCAGATAATGAGCCATTCTTCCTCAATAATTCCTAATCGATTTCCTTGCCGCAATTCTTGCAAACGCGCTTGGCCTTGCCTTCTGCGTCCCGCGTGATTCCGACGCGCGCTGGCTTG
Source organism: Anaerolineales bacterium (assembly GCA_050695915.1). Classification (GTDB taxonomy): domain Bacteria; phylum Chloroflexota; class Anaerolineae; order Anaerolineales; family UBA11579; genus JAMCZK01. Next base: position 7,088 of record JBOGUK010000147.1, on the reverse strand, counting down.
CCGCATTTGGGGCAAACCAACATGACGTTGGAGATCGAAAACGGCGCCTCGAACTCAATAACACCGGGATTCAACCGGCGGCCTTGCGTCTGCACCTCGCGCTGGTGCTTCTTGCGAATATTGATCCCCTGCACCACTAAGCGGTTTGCCTTCGGCAGCACCCGGATGACCTCGCCGCGCTTGCCTTTATCGTTTTCTTTGCCGGTGATCACCTGGACGGTATCACCCTTGCGGATCTTTACTTTCACCTCTTACTCCTAAAGCACTTCCGGGGCCAGCGAAACAATGCGCATGAAACCCTTCTCACGCAATTCGCGCGCCACAGGTCCGAAGATGCGCGTGCCGCGCGGGTTCGTCGTAGTGCCCTCAAGCAGGACGGCGGCGTTATCGTCGAAGCGGATGTACGATCCGTCCTCACGGCGCCATTCCTTGGCGACGCGCACAATTACCGCGCGCACGACTTCACTCTTCTTCACAGCGCCCTGCGGATTTGCGCTCTTTACGGTGGCCATGATGATGTCGCCCACGGAACCATAGCGGCGGCTGGTGCCCCCCTGCACCTGGATCACCAGGATCTCTCGGGCGCCCGTGTTATCGGCGACTCTCAATCGGGATTCTTGCTGGATCATCTAGGTAACCTCGGGTTGTTCCTTGCTGCGCAGGATTTCCCTGACCACCCACTTCTTGGTCTTGGACAGAGGGCGGCTCTCGATCATGCGTACGCGATCCCCAACCTTGCAGCCCAACTCGTCATGCGCCACCAGTTTGTGGCGCGATTCGACAACTTTCCCGTACACGGGATGGCGGAAGGTCTGGGTTGTACGTACGACCACCGATTTTTGCATCTTGTTACTCAGCACGACCCCTTCAATAAGGCGACGTTTTGTCATACCTCACCTTCTTTTTTCTGCTCCGCCTGCTTTTCCTTCAAAACGGTCAATAGGCGTGCGATCTTCTTACGCGTAATGCGCGGCAGGTTATGGTTCTTCAATTCACCGGTGGCCGTCTGAAAACGCATGCGCATCAACTGCTCGCGAGCTGCGTCCAATTCTTCCTCCACCTTATCGATTGATAACTTACGTATCTCTTCCGGCTTCATGGCTTACTCGCTCAAAAACTCGGTCTTTCCGATGATCTTGGTGCGCACCGAAAGCTTGTGGGCAGCCAGCGTCAAGGCCTTTTGGGCCACGTCCTCAGGCATACCAGCGACCTCGAAGAGGATACGCCCAGGCTTGACCACGGCAGCGTAATACTCCACTGCCCCTTTGCCTTTTCCCATCCGCGTTTCTGCGGCGCGCTTGGTGATCGGTTTGTCCGGGAAGACGCGGATCCAAACTTTCCCGCGGCGGCGCGCTTCACGCACGATGGCGCGGCGGGCAGCTTCAAGCTGGCGGGCGGAAACCCAGCCGGGTTCCAGGGACTGCAGCCCAAATTCCCCGTAGTGAATGTCCGCACCGCGCGCGGCTTTGCCGCGCATGCGGCCGCGGTGCATCTTGGGGAATTTGAATCTCTTTGGCATCAACATATCAAAAATCCTGTTTCCTATTCCGAAACGTACACGCCTTCCGTCGTTTCCGGCGCAGCCTCTACTTCAAGCTTGCCCTCGCCGCGATAGATCCAGACTTTCACGCCGATCGAGCTGTACTGTGTATTGGCCTCGGCCACCGCGTAATCAATATCGGCGCGCAGAGTGTGCAACGGCACGCGGCCGTCGCGCATCCATACTCGGCGGGACATGTCGGAACCGCCCAGGCGGCCAGCCACCTCGACCTTCACGCCTTCCGCGCCCGCCCGCATGGTCTGCTGCAGGCCGCGCGTGAGCGCCCGGCGGTAGCTGATGCGGCGTTCCAGTTGGTCCGCAATATTTTGGGCTACCAATTTGGCATCCAGGTCTGGATCTTTGATCTCCTTGATATCCAGATCAATCTTCATGCCGATCAAAGCTTCCAAGGCTTTGCGAATCTCTTTAACGTTCTCGCCTTTCTTACCGATCAGAATGCCGGGTTTTGCAGTGTGAACGGAGATCTTTACGTTCCCGGGGAAGCGCTCGACCTCGATCTTGGAGATGCCTGCGCGCGGCGCCATTTTGTGCACCAAACTGCGCACCTCAAAATCCTGGTGCAGCCGCGTGACATAATCCTTGCCTTCGGCAAACCAACGCCCTTCCCAGGTCTTGTTGACCTTGAGGCGAAAACCGATCGGATGTACCTTTCGACCCATTCTTCTTCTCCTACTCCGCTGCTGCGGCTGCCGGAGCCGGCGCCTCAGCGCCTTCGCGCTGGCGCAACACGAGGGAAACGTGTGACGCTCGCCTCAGCCACGGCTTGAACCGCCCGCGGGCGCCGAAGCGGCGCCATTTACGCGTTTGCGCTTCATTGGCCACAATTTGATGCACGTACAGTTGGCTGCGCGGCACGCCAACGTTCTTCTCCGCATTGGCGATCGCCGAAGCCAGCAGTTTGGAAAGAGGCTGTGCAGCTTTGCTCGGCGTGAACTTCAAGATGTTCATCGCTTCATTCACGTCCTTACCACGGACCAGGTCGACCACCAGCCCAACCTTCTGGGCCGATTGCGGGATGTCCGCGGCATGCGCTCGAATATCAATTGCCATGCTTATTCTTCCTTAGCCGGAGCTGGCTCTGCTTCCCCAACCGTCACGGCTTTCTCACTTACGTGCCCGCGGAATGTGCGTGTGGGAGCGAATTCACCAAGCCTGTGCCCCACCATGTTCTCGGTGATGTAGATTGGCACATGCCTGCGGCCATCGTGCACCGCGATCGTGTGGCCCACCATCTGGGGAAAGATTGAACTTGCGCGGCTCCACGTGCGCACGACCTTCTTTTCTTTGCGCTCGTTCATTGCCTCAATCTTCTTCAATAATTTCGGGTCTACGTACGGACCCTTCTTCAGTGATCGTCCCATTCAAAACTCCTAGCGACGCTTCTTGGACCTGGCGCGCACGATGTATTTATCGGTGCGCTTGTTGCGCCGCGTTTTCTTGCCCAGGGTCGGCTTGCCCCAGGGGCTCTTCGGCCCCGGCATGCCAATGGGCTGGCGGCCCTCGCCGCCGCCATGCGGATGGTCGCGAGGGGTCATCGCAGACCCGCGCACCGCGGGGCGGATGCCAAGGTGGCGTTTACGCCCAGCTTTGCCAAGCTTCACATTCCCGTGATCCACATTGCCTATCTGCCCAATGGTTGCATAGCAGGTCTGGTGCACCATGCGAATCTCGCCTGAAGGCATGCGGACCTGTGCAAATTCACCCTCTTTTGCATTCAACTGCGCCGCGGCACCCGCGGAGCGAACCAACTGCCCGCCCTTGCCTTGGTGCAGTTCGACGTTATGAATGAAGGTGCCTGCAGGAATATTCGCCAACGGCAATGAATTACCTGGTTTGATCTCAGCATTCGACCCCGACATCACAGAATCGCCCACATTCAGTTCGAGGGGTGCGAGGATATAGCGCTTTTCCCCATCGACATAATGCAGAAGAGCAAGATTCGCGGAGCGATTCGGGTCGTACTCAATGGCTGCAACTTTCGCCGGGATGTCACGCTTATCGCGCAGGAAATCCACAATGCGCAATTGCTGCCGGTGCCCGCCCCCTCGATGCCGCACCGTAACCTTGCCGCGGACGTTGCGGCCGCCGTGCTCCTTTTTCTTCGCCAAAAGCGAGCGTTCGGGCTGGGCCTTGGTGATTTCCGCGAAGCTGTGCCCGCTCATGCCGCGCCGGCTCGGCGTGGTCGGCTTATATTTCTTAATCGCCATTACTTCACACCTTCAAATATGTCGATCGTCTTTCCAGGCGCCAGGGTCACCAGGGCTTTCTTGTAACCGCTGCGGCGCAGGCGGATCTGGCGGTTTTGCCATCGACGCGTGCGCTTGGGAGCAACGTTAACTACGTTGACCCGCACAACCTCAACTTCAAAAAGGAACTCGACCGCCTCCCGGATCATTTTCTTGGTCGCGTTGTCAGCCACTTCGAACGCCACCTGGTTCAGCTTGGTGTTCTGGTAGCTGGATTTCTCAGTGATGATCGGGCGCCTAAGTACGTCGTAAATCGTCGTCATTTGTTTATCCCAGTGCGCTTTCGAGCACTTTGATCGAATCCAGGGGCAGGATCAGCTTGTCGTAACCGAGCAGATCGCGCACATTCAAATAATTCGCCAGCAGCGCTTTGAAAACGGGGATGTTCCGTCCTGCGCGCTGTACCTTTCCGTAGTTGTCGTCCTTTTGCGGGTACAGAAGGAGAGCGGTCCCTTCGCCAGCCAATGCTTTCAAGGCTGCAGCCACATGCTTGGTCTTCGGTTCGTCCAGGCCGAAGCCATCGACTAGCACAATTTCCTTGCCCGCAGCCTTGGCCGAGAGCGCCGAGCGCAGCGCGGCTTTCCGCATCTTCTGCGGCATGTCTACGTTGTAACTGCGCGGGCGGGGTGTATGCACCTTTCCGCCTCCCACCCACTGCGCAGCGCGCCGCGAACCCTGACGCGCGTTGCCCGTCCCCTTTTGTCGCCAGGGCTTCGCCCCGCCGCCGGCCACTTCGCTTCGACCCTTCGTTTTGTGAGTCCCGAGGCGAGCGTTGGCCATCTGGCGCGTGAAAGCTTGATGCATCAGGTCGGTATTAATAGGGGCCTCGAAGATCCTGGCAGGCAGTTCCGCCTGCTGGTCTAACTTCTTGCCCGAGATACTGTAAACGTCTAATTTCATATCAGTCCACGAAAAAAGGAAGCCCTTTATGCCTTGCGGGCCTCCTTGATGCTCACTACGGCGCCTTTGCCGCCCGCCACCGCTCCATAAACTCCGAGCAGGTTCTTTTCTGGGTCCACAAAGACTACTTTTAGATTTTGCGCCGTTACACGGCGCACCCCCATGTGTCCGGGCATTTTCTTTCCCTTGAACACGTGGCCGGGATACGTATTGGCCCCGATGGATCCAACCGCTCTCTGGCGATCCGATTGCCCATGCGTGATCGGCCCGCCGCCAAACCCGTGGCGCTTCACCGCACCGGCAAAACCCTTCCCCTTGCTAGTGCCAACGATATCCACATGATCGCCAATTGCGAAATTCTCCACAGTCACCCTGTCCCCTTCCTTCAATTCAGGTTGCCTGGCGCGAAATTCCCGCAAGTAGCGCAAAATCGGCGCCTTGGTTTTGTTCAAATGTCCCAGTTGTCCGCCGCTCATGTGCTTTGGCTTCGTCTCGCTGAAGCCGAGCTGCACCGCACTGTACCCTTCACGGTCCGGCCTGCGGACCTGGGTGACAAAACAAGGCCCAGCTTCGATGAGCGTCACCGGAAATGCGCGACCTTGCTCGTCGAAAATCTGGGTCATGCCGATTTTCTTTCCAATCAGCCCTTTGAACATCCTCGTTTTTTCTCCTTACTTCAGAGACTGTCGGCCTGGGCAGACCGCATCATCCCTCAGCTGCATAGTCAATCGCCGCCTGGGCAACCGTCCCGGTTGCGGAGCGGCGATTCTTATGCCGCCTTACAAAAATGAGTTACTTTCCTTTGTTAAAAGCTCCGAACTATACCAAACAGAAACCCGAACGTCCAGCCTTAGATCTTGATTTCGATATCCACGCCGGCCGGCAGGTTCAATCTCATCAGCATGTCGATGGTCTTTGAATCGGGCTCCAGCACGTCGATCAAGCGGTTGTGCGTGCGAATCTCGAAATGTTCATGCGAGTCTTTATCGATGAATGGCGAACGCCGCACAGTAAACATTTCGCGCTTGGTGGGAAGCGGAACCGGCCCCACCACGCGAGCGCCGGTGCGCTCCGCGGTTTCCACGATGCGCTTGGCCGATTGATCGATCACGCGGTGATCGTAGGCTTTGAGACGAATGCGGATTTTCTGCTTGCTCGCCATTCTATTCCAGGATCTGCGTGATGACGCCAGCGCCCACGGTGAGCCCGCCTTCGCGGATGGCGAACTTGGAGCCCTGCTCCAGGGCCACCGGCGTCTGCAGTTCCACCTGCAGGTTCACGTTGTCTCCCGGCATGACCATCTCCACGCCCGAAGGCAGGGTGACGGTGCCGGTCACGTCCAGCGTGCGCACGTAGAACTGCGGCTTGTATCCCGTGAAGAAGGCTTTGTGACGCCCGCCTTCCTCTTTCTTCAGGACGTACACTTCGCTCATGAATTTCTTGTGCGGTTTGATGGACCCCGGCTTGGCCAGCACCATGCCGCGCTCCACCTGTTCACGGTCTATGCCGCGCAGCAGCAGCCCGGCATTGTCTCCCGCCAGTCCCTCGTCCAGCTGTTTGTGGAACATCTCGATGCCCGTCACCACGGTGCTGCCAATCTCATCGCGCAGCCCCACGATGTCCACGGTCTCGTTCAGTTTCACTTTGCCGCGGTCGATACGTCCGGTCACCACGGTGCCGCGCCCCTTGATGGAGAAGACGTCTTCGATCGACATCATGAAGGGTTTGTCCGTCTCGCGCACCGGCTCGGGGATGTATTCGTCCACCACTCGCAGCAGTTCCCGGATGCTGGCGTATTCTTCGGCATTCGGATCGGTGGATTTGCTCTCCAAGGCCTTCAGGGCGGAACCCTTGACGATGGGGGTCTCGTTGCCCGGGAAGCCGTATTCGTTCAACAGCTCGCGCAGCTCGAGTTCGACCAGTTCGATCAGTTCGGGGTCGTCCAGCATGTCGATCTTGTTCAGGTAGACGACGATGCTGGGCACTTCCACCTGGCGAGCCAGCAGCACGTGCTCTCTCGTCTGCGGCATGGGCCCATCGGGAGCGGCCACCACCAGGATGGCGCCATCCACCTGGGCGGCGCCGGTGATCATGTTTTTGATGTAGTCGCGGTGCCCCGGCATGTCCACGTGAGCGTAGTGGCGCTTCTCGGTCTCATACTCCACGTGGGTGATGTTGATGGTGATGCCGCGCTCTTTCTCTTCGGGCGCATTGTCGATGCTGTCGTAGGCGCGGAATTCGCCTTTGCCCTGCAGTGAGGCCACTTTGGTGATCGCCGCCGTCAGCGTCGTCTTGCCGTGGTCGATGTGTCCCATCGTGCCCACGTTCAAGTGCGGTTTGCTGCGATCAAATTTTTCCTTCGACATCTATTCTGTCTCCTT
>JBOGUK010000146.1:0-6321 GCA_050695915.1 Anaerolineales bacterium | reverse complement strand
GGGTACGCGACGTCCAGCTTGTATACGAACATGGCCGGCATCGAAGCTACTGGCGATCTTGAAGTTACTTTCACACTCTTGGAGCCTAATCCCTTCTTCCTCTACGACCTGAGTGACAATCACGCATTGATAATCAAAGCCGGCACCGAAGTTGCCACCGATTTCAACGGCACCGGCCCCTACACTGTTGAGAGCTACAGTCCCGAAGATCGCATCGTGCTGGCTTCGAACCCTGACTATTTCGTGGAAGGGCAGCCCGGCATTTCACATGTTGAGATCATCTTCTTTGCCGAAGATGCGGCCATGATAGATGCCCTGCGCGGCGGCCAGGTTGATCTTGTGTTGCGAATGAGCACGCCTTTGTTTGAATCCTTGCAAGGCATTGAAGGCATTGAAACCTATGTGATTCCGACCAACGGTTTCGACCTCGTCCGCCTGCGCTCAGACCGGGAACCCGGCAATGACCCGCGCGTCATCCAAGCCTTCAAACTTGCCACGGACCGAGCCGCCATCCTCGAACTTGTGCAACAAGGGTATGGCGCGCTGGGCAACGACAGCCCCATCGGGCCGCTTTATACAACCTACCACGATCCCAGCGTCTCGCCGCCCGCTCGCGATGTGGATGCGGCTCGTGCACTCTTGGCAGAAGCTGGCTACCCGGACGGGCTTGAACTCGTTCTGCATGTCCCCAATTCGGGTGGCCGCCCTGATCTTGCTGCAGTGCTGGCCGAGCAGTGGGCTGAGGCGGGTATCAACGTAGAGATCAGTGTCGAGCCGGAAGACGTGTATTACGGCGAGGATGGTTGGCTGGAAGTTGACCTGGGGATCACGGGCTGGGGTTCGCGCCCGTATCCGCAGTTCTACCTGGATACCATGCTGGTCACCGGCGCGGTGTGGAACGAGTCGCACTTCTCGGATGAGCAGTTTGACCAGCTTGCCGCCCTTGCAGGCAGCACCTTGGACGAAGCAGAGCGCATCCAGGCTTATTCCCAGATCCAGGCTCTGCTCGCCGAACGCGGACCGGTGATCATTCCTTACTTTTTCCCGCAGTTCGGCGCAATCAGCGATCGGTTCACTGGGTTCCAGCTGGAAGCGTTTGCGGGCCGCACGGACCTGCACACGATTCGCTTGAAGTAGCGCGGTGTCTGCGGCGCTGAACGCACACGTCACAGCGAAGAGCGTTGCCCCCATTCGGAGGCAGCGCTTTTTATCATTGCTTCGGTCTCTTTACGAAAGGCCGATGCATGCCATCGGGACAACGGTCTTTTTTGCGGGCCTTATGCTTGCGCTGGCGGGGCCTTTCATTGTGCCTTACCGTGCGAATGAGCAGATCGTCGAACACGCACGCCAGGCGCCTTCGGCGGCCCACTGGTTTGGCGCCGACCAACTCGGCCGCGACGTATTCAGCCGCGTGATCCTGGGGACGCGCGATATCTTCTCGCTGGCAGGTACGGGAACACTGCTTGCGGTAGCCATCGGCGCCGGCCTGGGACTTGTGAGCGGTTATTACGGCGGTTGGTTTGACGAGCTTCTCATGCGCTTCTTTGATTCGTTGCTCGCGCTACCGGCTTTGCTGTTAGCGATGCTGCTTCTGGGAACCCTCGGACCTTCACGTGAAGCCGTGTTGATTGTCATTGTCGTTGTATATATTCCTATTGTTGCTCGTGTGGTCCGTTCGGTGGTGCTGCCGACGAAAATGCTCAGCTACATCGAGGTGGCGAAAACGCAAGGCGAGTCAACTTTCCGCATCCTGTTCCGCGAGATCTTTCCTGCCATCCTTCCCACACTTTCCGTGGAAGCCGCGCTGCGCTTCTCGTATGCCATCTTCCTGGCTTCATCGCTTGGCTTTCTTGGCGTCGGCGTGCAGCCGCCCAGCCCCGATTGGGGGATGATGGTGAACGAAGCCCGCGACACCGTTTCGCAAACGCCTTGGGCGCTCTATTTTCCCGCTGGCGCGATTTCTGTGCTTGTAGTTTCGGTGAATTTGATGGCTGACGGACTTAAGAAGGCCCTGCAGGTCGACCTAGAGATGAAATGATACGGTCGAATCCGATTCTTGGGATCCAAGACCTCACGGTTGCCTATCGCGTCAATGGACGTTTACTGAACGCAGTCAACGATGTGAGCCTACCCATCGAACCGCGTCAGGTGTACGGACTTGTGGGCGAGAGTGGCTCTGGAAAGTCCACGCTCGGGTTGTCGGTGATGCGTTATCTGCCGCCGAACGCGGTCGTGAAAAGTGGTCGGATTGATTTCAACGGCCAAAACTTGCTCAACTTCTCAAATGAGGAAATGCGATCAGTTTGGGGGAAGCAGATTGCATTTGTTCCGCAGAATCCTTCCACCGCCTTGAATCCTTCGATGCGTATTGGAGACCAGCTGGCTGAGGCTGGCAACGGAAATTGGGAACTTGATCTAGTGAGTCTCCTGTCGCAGGTGCGCATCGCCGATCCGCAGCGCATGGCTGGCAGCTATCCGCACCAACTCAGCGGCGGAATGCAGCAGCGCGTGATGATTGCTTTGGCACTCGCCGGGGATGCGCAGCTCCTGGTCCTCGACGAACCAACAACCGCACTTGATGTGACAACCGAAGCCAGCATCCTGGATCTGCTGCGCGAAACGGTGTCCGAGCATGACGCATCACTTCTATATGTAACGCACAACCTCGGTGTTGTGGCCAAACTTAGTCACCGGGTCGCTGTGCTCTATGCGGGGGAGTTAGCAGAGGATGCGCCAACAAAGGAGATCTTCCGTCAGCCGCTGCATCCGTACACGCGCGGGCTCCTGGATGCAGTGCCACGATTGGGGCAGCGGCGCGATGTCAATCCATTAAGAGGGGTCCCCGGTCAAGTTCCAGCGCTGGGAGAGGCACCACACGCGTGCGTGTACGCTCCCCGCTGCCCGTTGGCGCTTGAGATCTGCTGGCAGCAGCGCCCGTCTCTGGATGCTCCAACGCCTGACCGTCGTGTGCGTTGCCATCGTTGGCCCGAGATCATGGCTGGCCAGATTTCGGCCTCATTTGAGGCACCAGCTTCAGCCAAATCTGGAAGACAGAAGGCACAACGCGTACTGGATATTCACGACCTGGAAGTAACTTACCCTGTTTCCCAATCGCTTTTTGAATCTATTACCAGCCGCCAGCGTAAGGTGCGAGCTGTTCGTGGCGTGACCGCGGCGGCAGCCACCGGGCGCACACTGGGCATCGTCGGCGAAAGCGGCAGCGGGAAGAGCACTCTGGCGCGAGCGATCATTGGGCTGGTGGAGCGAGCCAAGGGGACCATCGACCTGCTTGGAATCGAACTCTCGCCGTCGTTACGCAGGCGGGGCAAAGAAACGCTCTCGCGATTGCAAATGATTTTCCAAAATCCCGAGGAATCGCTTAACCCATATCTGACGGTTCACGAATCCCTGATGCGTCCGCTAATCAGACTAAAGGGATTGACACCCTATCAGGCAGATGCGCGTGTGCCAGATCTGCTTACCGCCGTGAGGCTGCCTGTGGAATATGCCGATCGGACGCCTGGTCAGCTCAGCGGCGGTGAGAAACAGCGCGTCGCCATTGCGCGCGCTATTGCCAGCCAGCCGAATTTGCTGCTGGCCGATGAGCCGGTCTCCGCGCTGGATGCTTCCGTGCAGGCCGCTATCCTCAACCTGCTGGGCGATTTGCAGGATGAGCAGGAACTCTCCATCGTACTTATCGCCCACGACATTGCCATCATCGCCTATTTAGCCGATGAGATCGCGGTACTGTATCTCGGGCAGATTATGCAAACCTCCTCTGTCGAATCCATTTTTGACCCGCCGTATCACCCCTACACCGAAGCTCTATTGTCCTCAGTGCCGCCGCCTGACCCGACGACGAAACAGGAGCGTATTCGTTTGGAGGGCGAGCTGCCTAGCGCCGTGTACCCGCCCACTGGCTGCCCGTTCCACACGCGCTGCCCGCGCTTCCTCGGCGACATCTGCGTCAATGAAACTCCACCGTGGCGCGAAACCGCCGATGGCAAAAAATACTTTTGCCACATTCCCGAAGCTGAGTTGATCCAGATCCAGGAGCCCGTGCTGAGATTCGCGCAATGAAAAGGGAACTAACGAATACTGATAGTCCCGCAGTACGTTGGCCTTGCCGTAGGGGCGGGGTTTCCCCGCCCTAAGATTCGAGGGCGAGGTTACCTCGCCCCTACCGAAGGTCGTTAATTTTTTCTTATGGTTCCTTATATCCTCCGTCGTTTGTCTTTCCTGGTATTGACCCTTTTGCTTACCTCAATTTTGATTTTCGTCATCACGCAACTGCTTCCGAGTGACGTATGCCGCGTGATCCTGGGGCGCGAGGTGGGAGCAGGCGCGCTGGAAACCTGCCGCGCCGATCTGGGACTGGATCGCCCGGCCGCGGCGCGCTATTTCACCTGGCTCACCGATTTCATCCGCGGCGATTGGGGAACCTCGTACAGTACGCGCGTTGAGATCTTTCCGCAAGTGATGGGCCGCCTACGTAATTCGCTGATGCTCGGCGGCTTCATCATGCTCACCGGCGTGCCGCTCGCGGTCACCCTAGGCGCGGTGGCCGCGCTCAATGAAGGCCGCCCGCTTGATAATGCGATCAGCCTCGGCGCTCTCGTCGTCGTCGGGCTGCCGGAATTTGTCACCGGCATCTTGCTCATCGAAATACTTGCTTTTCGTTTCGGCCTGCCGGCGAACTCATCGATCCGTGAAGCCGCGGGATTTTTCGAAGCGCTGCCCAGCTTGATCCTGCCCGCGCTCACTGCCACCTTCGTGCTGCTGGCTTACATCGCGCGCCTTACGCGCGCGGGCATGCTCGAAGAATTGAAGCGGCCCTACGTGCGCACCGCGTATCTCAAGGGCCTGCCGCGCCGCACTGTGATCTGGCGGCACGTGCTACGCAACGCGCTGCTGCCCACGATTACCGTGGTTGCCATCAGCTTCGGTTGGCTGATCAGCGGCCTCGTAGTGATCGAGAATGTGTTCAATTATCCGGGCCTCGGTCGTCTGATGGTGTTCGCCATCTCCCGCCGCGACTTGCCGATGCTGCAAGCTATCGGCATGGTCACTGTGCTCGGCTTTGCCCTGGCCAACCTTGCCGCCGACGTGCTCTCCGCCGCCCTCAACCCGCGGGTACGGTTCACAAGATAGGTGCCAACTTGAGTGGAAGGCTGGATGAAAATGGAACCGGAGCCTGCCCTGAGCGAAGCGAATGGGTGGCAATCTCCTACTTGGGGATTGCCATCCCTCTCTCCTCCCTCACTTTGCTCGGGACATTGGTTCGGGACAGGCTCTGCTGCGACGGCTCGCAAGGTTAAAGCAGAGCCTGGCCGGCGTGGCGATGCTGTAGCTGCTGTAGCTGCTGTAAATGCTGTAGCCGATGTAGTTGTTGTAGCTGATGTAGGTGTTGTAGTTGTGGTAAGCGTGGTAGTCCTGGCAGGTGTGGTAGATGGGGTAGGGTGAGGTCGGTGCGGGTGATCGATCCGTTCAGCGGCTGTCGAACACTACGTCGCAGCGTGGTGCATGTTAACGTGCGGCTGCTCCTATAACGGCCGGGTGCAAGGCCGTCTAAGGCCCAAGATGAATTAATGACACGGATTTGGAAAATTGGGGGAAATTGGGGTGGAATGTCAAGCGGTTGGACAGCTAAATTGCTGATGGCTGATCTAAACCAGCCAGCTGTAGCCAGGTTTCTACTTGCAGTTCCCACGCGGAGCGTGGGAACCAGAATGACTCGTTGCGCCGGGCTTCGTCGGCGAGGGCGCATTGCAATGCGCCCCTACGGTGCATCCTCGGGTAGCTGGATGGTACAGGGGAGTCACCTTTACAAACCACCCAATTTCCCACACATCGCCAAATCCATGCATTTATTAGCGTTACCTGATCGCCCGCTCCGCAATCAGCAAATTAGCGATCAGAAATCAGCAATACGAAAGAGGGTTCCATGCCCGCCCCACAGTACAACTGTGGGGCATCTCGAGATGCGCTGCGGCTGCTCCCGAAAGAAGCTCGCGGGGTAAACCACGCGGCTTTCCACGTTCATGGAAGCGCTGTAATGCGGGCACAAAAAGACCGCTTGCTGCGTTCGGGTTTCGGCTGGGTATCCCATGGCTACCTATTCGAAACTTGAAATATTCGGATGCCCCGCAGTGCAACTGCGGGGCATCTCGAGAAGCACGCCCTGCGCCAGCGACTAGGGGATTGCCACGTCGCTTCCACGCTCCGCGTGGGAACCAGAATTAAGCCATAGCCGAAGCCGAGGCATACGACGGCCCTTCACTCGTGATCGCCTGCGCGCACTGCATCGAAACGGCATCGATA
>JBOGUK010000145.1:0-15608 GCA_050695915.1 Anaerolineales bacterium | reverse complement strand
TGGCTATGCCGCAAATTCCGCACATATGAAACGTGGATGATAACTCAAGTCCAGTCGGTAATTTAGACTAACCGCTTGATTGAAAGGCAGCCTCGGCCTGCAATATGGACAGTTTCAATTTGCAAGGATGCAGCTCGAAAGGAACCCGACAACTAAACCGATCGCTGGAGAACCTTCAGATAATCCCTTGCAGAGTTCTTCCACGAATAATCTCGTTCGACCCTTTTGCGCGCAGCTTGTCCCATCTGTTTGCGCAGCTTAGGATCACTGAGCAGTTGGCGCAAGCATTCTTTCAATGCCGAGACGTCCTCGACGTTTACCAACTTACCTGTTGCGCCCTCCAGAATCAACTCCTCGGATCCAGCTACGCGTGTGGCCACTGTGGGCAGCCCGCTGGCCATGGCTTCCAACAAAGCATTGGGCATGCCCTCATGCCGCGAAGGGAATAGGAATAAATTTGCCCGCTGGTAGCAGGCCGCTAATTGGTCGCGTGCCTGCCAACCCAGGAAATGCATACGCCCTTCCAGCCCCAAGCGTTGGGCTCGCGTGCGCAGCGCGTTTGCCTGGGGCCCGTCTCCCGCAATCGACCATTCCCAATCCAAATCTTTCAGACTCGCCAATGCTTCCAATCCCAAATCCAATCCTTTTTGATATACCACGCGCCCCACTGAGAGCAGGTGGGCGGGAGACCATTCGCGCTGCTTAACTTCATAATCAGCAACTTCTACGCCGTTTGGGATGATCGAGATCTTAATCCCATGATCAAAAGCATGGGCTAGTTGTTGTAATCCTTTGCTATTCGCTACCACGGCGGAGGCGTCTTTCCAAATCCGGCGCAAGAAAGGTCCAATCAGCTTATGGTAGAGACGGAAATCATATGGACGGAAACCGGGCACATCGCCGCCTCGCAGCGAGATCACATACGGGATTCCAAAACGCCTTTTAATCATCCAAGCGACAGCGCCGGATGGCACGCCGAAAAACGCGAGAACAGCCTCTGGACGAAAACTGCGCACCAGGCTGGGGCTACGAGACGAGGCTGCTGCAATAAAACCGAGTTGCTCGATGGCGCCGGAGCGCTCCGGACGGCGCCGGGATCCCGCAGTGCGATAAACACTGACCGCGCCAATCTCTTCAAGTCGGGGCAGATTACCAAAGCTGGTTGTGAGCACCGCGACCTCATGCCCGGAAGTCGCGAAACAGCGCGCCAAGTTGGCGCTGGCGTTGCCAGCGCCTCCGCCGACCGGTGGATATTCACTATTGATGATCAAGATCCTCATTGGGATCTAGCGCGCCTTGATTGTCTCTGTGATGGGCTCGATATTGATGGTTTCGCGGATCGTATACGTTGGCTTAGCCTGCGACTCGTGATAAGTGCGCGCCAACAGTTCGGCTATTAATCCCATCAGAATCGATTGGAATCCAAGAATGGCGAGCATCACGGAGATCTGGAACAGGGGCGACCCAACTACGCCCACTTGATAAAAAATGCGCCGAATGAACAAGTAAAGCAAACCAGCTGTTGACCCAAGGATCAGTGCAAATCCAGCTCCACCGAACAGATAGATCGGCTTATTGGAAAAACTGAGTAAAAATTTCACCGTGAAGAGATCGAGCAGCACTTTGATTGTTCGTTCCAGGCCATAGTTCGCTTTACCAAATTGGCGCGGATGATGGCGCACCGGAACTTCGGTGATGCGCGCTCCCACCGAATGTGCGAAGACAGGGATGAAACGATGGGTCTCGCCATACAGGCGAAAGCCGGCCAGCGCTTCGCGACGGTATGCTTTCAGCGTGCAACCGTAGTCATGCAGGTGCACGCCGGTAACCTGCGAGATCAACCAGTTGGCCATGCGCGAGGGCAACCTGCGCAGAAAGTTATCTTTGCGATTTTTTCGCCACCCGCTCACCAAGTCGTAGCCCTCATCCAACTTTGATAGCATCATGGGGATATCCGCAGGGTCGTTCTGAAGATCGGCGTCCAGCAACACGATGGTGTCGCCAGCCGCATTGTCAATGCCGGCCACAATAGCCGCCGTTTGGCCGAAGTTACGGCGGAATGCAATTACCCTAACGTGAGCAGGGTGGGTCTGGGCGAGGATTTTTAGTGTTTCCAAACTGCGGTCGCGGCTACCATCTTCGACAAAAATTACTTCCCAGTTCACATTCATGGTTCCAAGTGCGGAAGTAATCGAATCGAATAGTCTAGGGACGTTTTCTTGCTCGTTGTAAACTGGGACGATAAGGGAAAGATCCATAATTGCGCTATTCTGCCATGTTTTTTCAGTAAGACTTTGCTGTTGTGAAAGTGTACTAATCGGACGGCACCCACCGCCATACTAGCTGTCCCTGAATCTGTCCCACAAAATCGACAACTTTGCCGTCGAGAACGATTGTTTCCCTTGGCAGCCCGCGCCATCTGCGCCACGCATCCAAAATGATCCAACCCGTGTCTCGGGATTCTACCCACGAATAAACGTAGCGCCGCAAGTCCTCCGCACGCGGTGCTTCTGCCAGGTTCGATGGCGGACGAAGATACTCGAGGTTCGGAAAACCCTTCCAGGCAGCATAGCTGCCATAGATGTTAGATATCACCAGCTCGCCTTCAATAGCTTCTTTCAGCAACATCTCTTCAATGGCCTGGATGTCATACTGAATCTCCTCTGTAACCAAGGTTCGTTCTCCTGATTCGGTGGCAGTTGCGGGCCAGAACATTTGCCGCGGGTTTATGCTCAGTCCCAGAATTAAGATTGTTGCTGCCCAACCAATACCCCGCCTGGGCTTAAACCATTGCTGGGTGATGATCCACATTCCAGCAAGGCCAACCCCTTGCAGTGCAATATACCAAAACTGCAAGCTGATGAAATAACGGGGGCGAAAGTATCGCGCCCAGAAGATCGACACAAAAACACCGGAAAGAATAAAAAGTGCGGTGAGAAAGGCCGGGATAAAGTTTCGGCGGATAAAGAGCACGGAAAGTACGAAGGCGGCCACAAGCGCCGCAGCGAAAAAAACCCCGAGCCTGTCAAAGAAGATTTGTTGCGCTGCATTGGGGAAAAAATAGCGAAGTGGATAAAGATTGAGGTCGATATCTCGAAAAATTCCGCGGGAAGATAGAAATATCGCAATAACACTACAAATTGCTATCAGGCTGGCTCCAAGGAGTAGGCGATTTGACTTCCAGGTGAGATCTATCCTAACCCAGGAAATTAGATAAAAAACTAAGTACGCAACCCCAATTATTTTGAATGTGGACGAAGAATCGAGCTCAACCGCATAGGCTAGGGGCAGATGCAAGACAAGAAATAGTCCTGCGAACTTCCAATTAGCTATTTGTTTCCAATGCTTGCTTACTACAAATCCTTTTGGGATGCTTTCTATCAAGCTAATCATTCCGTATATGATCCAAAAAAAATAGAAAGGATAGTAGGCATACTCGCGCACTGACCGAGCAACACCAATGATCCAGGGATTGGACGCATAGAGTAAACACGCCACCACCGCGGCCGTGCGGTTCACTTTGTCCAGGATCAGGAAAAGCGGAATAATAGCAAAAACATTGAACAGCACCCCCGGTAATTTGGCCGCCCAGAGTTGAGTTCCAAACACTTTGATGAAAAGCGCCACAGGCAACGTCACTGTATAGAAGCTGCGCTGGTAGACCGAATCTGGGGAAGATCCAGCAAGAATTTCCTTTGCTGCCGTTAGATGGGATAGCTCATCAATATAAAAAATCTCCCTGCCCAATAACAGAGCCCGGGGTATCAAGGCGAGAAGCATGATGACAAGGATCAAAGCAAACTTTTGTAACGATTCCTTCCCGCGTTGGTCTAATCCTTTGTCCCGCACAGCCGGTCTACTGGATTGAAACGCATCTGCAAGCGATTGAGTAATAGCTTCCCGTCGCGTCCACAGCATGATAGATGCAGGGATTAGTATCGCGATGAGAGAAAGAGCAGCTAAGCTCAAGACAATCTCTTTGGTCGCGTAAAAAGGGACATGAAATTGAGCGTTGTAGAAAAGTCTGTCCTCCTTGTTGTGTTTAAGGTCAATGATCTCAGTTTCCCCGTTCCATGAAATTTCCACTGCACCGCTGCTAGGAGAGCGTGCAAACACCAACACGGCTTTCTCGCCCGTTTTCCCGGTCCATTGGAAAGAATTATCTTGTAAGTTGGTAAGCTGCAGGCGGGCGCCTGTCTTTTGCCAGCCGCGAGTTTCCGCACTATCAAACGAGATGTCGCCACCATCCGTTGAAAAATACAAGATGATGATTTCTGGATTGAGTTGCGCCTGTTCAGACGGCACGCGAATTTCTAGCGTTTGCTCGGGTGCAAGCAATAAGAAAACTTCGGGCGCCGACTTTAGTGCATTAGTTCCGGCCACCAAAAGGTATGTCCCTAGCAGGGTGCCGGCGGCGAGTAAAGACAGTCGCCGCCTGAATTTCAGAGACTTCCAAACTGGCATCAGCCATCGGTCTGTGATCCAAAAATAAACCAGCGCGCTTGTCAGGCAGGCTGCAAGCGCAAGTATTGGAACCCGCCTGCTTGTGGGTGGGTAAATACGTATCAGGAAGAAGTTGTAAAGGCTAGATCCGAATGACAACCCAACAAAAAGCGCGAGTAGCAAGCGGCCTGACTTGCCCTTGAGTTCCTGGGTTAACCTCATTTTCTTCTGAAGATACGTTCTTCACTACCAGTCACACATGAAGTTGGACCCGGTGAGCGTGGCAGTTCATCGAACTCGCTGGGTGGGAAGGCGTCCTTGGAATAGCGCCAAGCCTCTACGAGTATGAAATCGGCTTCCTCCCACCACTGCCGGGAAAGCGCATCATTCCATAACCCGTACTGCAAAAGCGTCTGCGCATCGCCTCCATTTCGCCGCGAGTAGCTGCCATTGATTTGCGGCGCATACACGTTGATGTCCGCTGCGTAGAGCAGGGGTGCAACCGAAAGCCCCCCGTTCCAATAGATCTGACTCCCGGCTGGAATGTAGCGGGCTAAATGGGCGCCTACTTTCTCGTTGGCGCTGATTACATCCATTTGACAGTCAGGCTGCCCTCCGCTACTAGCAAGCAGCGGCCCAGAAACCAAACCGAATCCCAATACAAGCGTTGCCAGCATATAGGCGTAATTGGCCCTTGGATTCCTCATGCGCCAATAAATGAGGAGTCCAAGAAGGAACGCTACCCCGAGCGCACCGCCGGCGGCCGTGGAGGCGATCCGTTTCGCCGCGTTACGTTCTAAAGCAAATTTGTTAGCAAGCACCTCCCATACGGAAGAAAACCCCGCCTGTAGCTGTCCTCCACTCGATCGCGGCACTATATTGAGGTTAATTAGAACGTCGCCAACATCTTCGAATAACGAATATCCAACGCCAGCAAACAATATCAGCAGGAGTGCAATTAGAATGAGCTGCTTCCAAAGCCCCGCATTCCGCTCCCATACCTGTATCAGGATGGTGGCAAACAGTATGGCGCTGACATGGAAAAAGGCCAGATAGGGTGTAAAACAAAACACGCAGTAGTCTCGAGTGAGGGAGGCCCACGAATGCATCAACAGCAGTCCGGCGAACAGTGTGGCCAAGAAAACGGCAGCTCTGAAGTGAGAACCACTCCTCCAGTTTCGTCCCTTTGGCCAAAGTAGCAGGCCCGCCATTAGTCCCACTGTTGCAACGAAATAAAACCGAATTCCCTGAAAGAGGGATAGCAAACGCTGCCAAAAGTTCAACTGCGGGTCCCAAACCGATGTTCCAGAAGACTGGATACTCGTCCCCGCGGGGAGCGCCGAACGCAGCCACCCGGGAAGCCATGGAGTCCAAAGCTGCATGATGTGTGGCCAGTACAAAATATGAAAGAAGAGTAGGACTGCTACACCGGCTAATGCGGCGTAAAAGGCCGGCTTCCGGCCGTGCTCCCATAGTATGTATAAGATCAACAAGGGCAACACCAACACCATGTTCTGGCGTACCAGGATCACAACGCCGGCAAAAAAGCCGGCCAGAACCAGCTGCCAAAGCGGGCGGCCCGCGCCAAGAGAAAGCAGCAGCACAAGGCTCATGAAAAATACAGTCGTGGCCTGCGAAACGCCCTCGCTGTAAATCTTGATCACGGCTGGTTGCAACGCCATGGTCCACACGGCTGCCGCTGCCAGCCAGCTGTTACTCAACCGCCGCGCAGTCCACCAGGTTGCTGCTGCAGTCAATGTCCCGAACAACACCGCCAAATAACGCCCAGTGAGCAAGCCAGGGCCGAAAATCAATTGCACATAACCGGGGATGAGGAAGGCCAAAGGGGCCTTGTTAGTCAATGCCCCATAGGGCTCGAAAGGCCTGTATTGGCCTGTGGCGAACAGCCACCCTTTATATAGATAGGCGCCCTCGTCCAGACTTGATATTGTTGTGTGCGCAAAATGGATCGCCTGAACTATGTAAACCAGTAATCCGGTAGCTGCCAATCCTAGCGGTAGCCAGGCTGGCGACTCCTTTGCCCTTTTTATCAGCTTATCGATAAGGATCACGCCTTTTCTTTTTTATCCAAGCGCTCCAGGTCTGCGTCCACCATGAGAGCCACTAGCTCCGCAAAAGTGACTGAAGGTTCCCAGCCGAGCACAGAACGCGCCAAAGAAGGATCGGCAACCAGTTCATCCACTTCGGCCGGACGATAAAAGCGTTTGTCTTGCACTACGTAATCCCGGTAGTCCAAGTCCGCGTGGGCAAAGGCGATTTCACAAAATTCCTGCACGGAATGCGTCTCGCCTGTTCCGACGACGAAGTTGCCAGGCTGCTCCTTTTGCATCATCAGCCACATCGCTTCGACATAATCCGGGGCATACCCCCAATCTCGGCGAGCCTCGAGGTTGCCTAAATGCAACTCCTTGACCAGCCCCAGTTTGATGCGCGCTACACCATCCGCGATCTTGCGCGTAACAAATTCCAGCCCCCGCCGTGGGCTCTCGTGGTTGAACAAGATCCCCGATATCGCAAACATATCGTAGGATTCGCGATAATTCACTGTGATCCAGTGCCCGTATACTTTCGCCACCCCGTAGGGGCTGCGCGGGTAAAACGGAGTTGTTTCCTTTTGTGGAGTTTCCACGACCTTGCCGAACATCTCGCTGGATGAAGCCTGGTAGAACTTGATTTTTGGACTCAGCATGCGAATGGCTTCCAGAATTCGGGTAACGCCAAGCGCTGTCACTTCGCTGGTAAGGACTGGTTGTTTGAAGGAGGTGGCTACAAAGGATTGCGCCGCCAGGTTATACACCTCGTCAGGTTTGTGCTCTTCCAGAAGATTTAAGAGTGAACCCTGGTCGTGCAGGTCCGCTTGCGCGAGGGTGATGTCATCCAATAAATGTTGGATGCGCTCGTAATTTTGTGCGCTGGATCGGCGCACCATGCCAACGACACGAACGCCTTTCTTCACTAAAAATTCGGCCAGGTACGAACCATCCTGGCCATTGACGCCGGTGATCAGGGCTGTTGTTATCTCTGCCTCCAGGAACTATCCGCAGCAATTATAGTGGCTGACTCGGCTTAGCCTTGCCGAAGGCGTCCGCGCAACCCCAACGGTTTGAGAAATCCCGCTGCCGCGATCAGTATCCAGAGGCCCGCAATGAGCGCCACCATTTCGCCAAATTCCAGACGGCCGCCGGTAGCGAAATAACGGCTAAGGTACCACTGGGTAAACACGAGTAGGAACACAACCTCGCCGGCGATGATCTGCCAAAAGGAAAAGACACGCTTTTGCTGCCAGAACAGAAATGCCTGTGCACCGATGATGGATTGCCACAAAAACAGAATGGTGCGATAACGCGGATTGTCCCATTGGTCTCCCCCCGCGCGCACCGCCGCCAGCAGAATCCAGAACCAGCAGCACGCAGTGAGCCAGAGCCAAATCCGGCGTTCCCGCTCCGGCGCGCCCGATGCCGCAATGAACGAGAATAGCAACAGGGGTAAAAGCATGTACCAACCGGCCGCCCTTACGATGGTAATTACCTTCCAGGTGGCCGTGGTTGGGGCCGCGATGGCGGCCGGCAGCACCGGCTGCAAAACGCCGTAGCCCGCAACGAAAGGCAGCCGCAGCCATTCCGGAATGGCATCGAAGATCTTCTGCACCCAGCCCGACTCGTCCACCAGCTGATTCAAATCCCAAAGCATAGCTCTGCGGAACCAATTGACAAGCACTCCAAGCGGGGTTGGAGCACTAAAATCACCGCGCGGATCAACGGCTGCAGAAAGAAGGAAGATGCCAATGAGGAACACGGCTGTCGTTGCGGCAATTGCCCACCACGGAATGCGGGTATGTCCTACCGAGAAATACAACCATCCGCCCAATAAAGCGAGGGTCATCAAGGCCACGGCCGGCGAGACCAGCAGCATGCCGATGAGAGCAAGCCCAAGCCAGGCCAGCGGTGCGCGATTGGCGCTGCTCGACCTGCGTTTCGCTGGTTTTCTGGCGTTGTGCGCGGCCAACCAACTCACAAAACCCCACAGTGCGATCGCACTGAACGTCATCAAATACGGCTCGCGCATTGCCGAGCCCCCCAGCAGCAAAGATTCCGGGTATAGCACAAAGATCCAACCAGATAGCAGCGCTACATTTAGGCCCCACTGTTGCGAAACTGCCTTCCAAAGGAAAGGGATAGCGATCGCGGCCGTAAATGCTGTCAACAAAACAAGAATCAGGGTGCGGTGCACATCTGGAGAGAACACGCGATAGACCAGCGCACTGAAAGCCAGGAGGCCTCCGTATTGATCATATGCGTAGGTTTCGCTAAGCGCGTTCCAAATGGGAACGTCCGAGGAGGCCAGTTCCCAGGCCTGTGTGTCCCGCTGGTACGCGTCCTTGTAGATGAACCCAGCTTGGTTGACTTCTTCGTTATGCCCGTCGATGGGCAGCAGAAGGTAGGCGCCAACTCCCGTCACCAGGCGCAGCGCGAAAGCCAGAGCCACCATCCAAGCCAGTGGATGCCCACCTCCACCCCAGCTTATGGCTATCGCAAATAAGGAGATTGATAAGGCGAAGAGGAAAGAGAACGCTACCCATCCAGGAAGCCAATCACTTCCCTGTATGGTTGTGAAGACTGCACCTAGTGCCAGCGAAACGGGAATGATCCACACCAGGTGACGACGAATCGGCGGTGCCATGAACGCACTTTTGTACCACACCGCAGGCCTTTGATATAATTTTTGTTTACGGGCGCGTAGCTCAGCTGGTTAGAGCGTTGCGTTGACATCGCAAAGGTCGTAGGTTCGAGTCCTATCGCGCCCACCACTCGGCGGTCTGTGAAGCCCGCAGTTGACCGCCGATTTGCTTTTTGCTACAATCCGCTCGATCTCATGGTACGCAACGCAGCCGCCCAATATTACGCCTACTACAGCCCAACCCACGCGGCCGCCCTGCCCTGCCTTGAGGTGAATTCCTAGTACAACGTAGGCTTAAGACTTCAAACCACAGGCACGTAAGCGACCTGTGGTTTTTGTTTTAAGTCACGGAGGAGCAAAATATGGCATTGCCTAGAATCGAAAACATTTCAGTGCGTTCACCCAGGAGCAACATGAGATCTGGAACGAGCTATACGCCCGTCAATTACCGAACGTCCAGAAATACGCATGCCGAGAGTATCTGGAGGGTTTCGATATCCTCGGGTTGCCTTCAGAGCGAATCCCGCAGTTGAACAAGCTCAACGCGGTAATCACGCCGCGCTCCGGCTGGCGCACGGTGCGCACCATAGTGCGCTACTCGGATGCCGTGCCCTGGTATCACCACTTTGCCAAGCGGCAATTTTTGATCACAGACTACATGCGCGGGCGGCACGAAATGGATTTCACTTCGGAGCCCGATATGTTCCACGACATCTTCGGCCACTTGCCCTTCATGGTGATTCCTCAATACGCCGCGCTCAAGAAATGTTCGCTCCTGCCTTTCTACTGGCCACACGTGAGCAGCGCGAGGATATCAAGCGCCTCGCATGGTTCAGCACAGAGTTCGGGGTGATCCGCGAGGATGGCGAGCTCAAGATTTTCGGCGCAGGATTGATCTCTTCGTTCGGCGAGATCGGGCATGTGATGGCCGGGAAAACGCCAGTGCTGCCCTTCACTATTGAAAATGTGCTCGGCTACGACAAAGCGATCTACACGTACAACGAGGTCCTTTTTGAGTTTGAATCCATGGACGGGCTGAAAGCAGAGCTTGCCAGGTACTTCGATAGCGTTTTCTAGGCAACCTTCTGTTTACAGCGCGGACTTCGCCTTCTCCAGGTTGTCGACACCGAACACCAAGCGCCCGTTTTCAGTGAGATAGCTCAACTCAATGTTCACGCCGGCATCTGCCAAGGCGCGGGCCTTACGCCCAAGCTCGCCGGGAACGGGCTGGACGTCGACGACCAGCACATCCCGCTCCGCGCCCACCTCGATTCCCTTCGCCTGCAACGCCTCGCGGGCCTTTGCGGCGTCGTCCACCAAAACGTGGATCTCGCCTTTGCCCCCCACTGTGAGGCCGCACATACCGATGATGTTAATCCCCGCAGCGCCCAGCGTTTCTCCAAGGTCTGCCAGAGAGCCTGGTTTGTCAACCAGGAGTACAGTCAAATCTGTTGCCATTTCTTCCTCCTTCGCTCGCTATTTGAATTTATACAGGAAAACCAAGTTCGTTGACAACTTACTTACTAGTAAGTAAAATGCTTTCGTGGTTAATCTGGAGCAAGGTACCCGGTATGTGATTCTGGATCTCGCCCAGGATTTATTGCGCGAGCGGGGGTACAACGGCTTCAGCTATGGGCAGATCGCCGGGAAGCTGGATGTGAAGCCGGCTGCGATCCACTACTACTTCCCCAGCAAGGAAAGCCTGGGCATTACTCTTGTCGAACGAGAGCGCCGCCGCTTCAAGAAGGTGGCTGCCAGGTTCGCAAAAGAGGATGTCTGGGCGCGACTGGATTGGTTTTTGAATATTTACGAACATTACTCCCTGGGTGGCACGAGGGTCTGTTACCTTGGCGCGCTGGAATCCGGGTATAGCGAGCTGCCAGACTCCATCAAAACTGAAGTCAAATCTCTCAACAAGGAAATGCTCGACTGGCTCACGAGCTTGCTGCGCGAGGCGTGTGCGAAGAACGAATTTGCATTCAAAGGTGAGCCCGAGGACAAGGCCGCGTTGATCCTCGGCGCACTGCAGGGCGCCATTCAGATCGCGCGGGTCAGCTCGCCGCGCCAGCTGAAGGCAGTGATGCGCCAGATCAAAGCCGAATTGTAATGACCCCGGAGAAGACGTGACGACAAAAACAATCACAGCAGGCGAAGCGCTGGGCCTCTGGCTCACTGTTCCGCGCAAGCCGATCTCAAAATCCGAGCGCGCCGCGTTGGCGGCGGCGCGCAATTACACGATTAATTTTGAGGGCGAATCCTGGCCGGGTGGCGTGTTCGAGCTGCCCGTTTCCGAGTGGAGTGATGCGAGTAAGCCGCTAGTTCTCCTGATGCATGGCTGGGGTGGGCATCGCGGCCAACTCGTGGGCTTCGCCGCGCCGCTGGTGGCAGCGGGTTTTCGCGCCGTAGCTTTCGACGCGCCTGCGCACGGGGACGTGCCCGGCACCCAGACCAGCGGCTACCAGATGGCGGAAGCCATGCATGCAGTGCTGGAACAAACTGGGATGCCGCAGGCAATCGTGGCTCACTCGCTGGGCACGATGGCTGTCGGCGTTGCGATGCAAAAATGGTTGAAACCCGGAAAGGTTGTATTCTCTGGTCCCATGCGCAGGCTTGAAGATACGCTGGAGCCCTTTCTCAAAATGAGTGGATTGCCTTTGGAAATCGCCGATGAATTAAGACGCGTCGCTGAAAAACGATTTGGCCAGCAGGTCTGGGAAGAGACATCGTTGGATTTGCAAATGCCAAAAATGGATATCCCCGCGCTGATCTTTCACGACCGCGAGGACGAAGTGACGCCCTGGGTCAGCGGTGCCGCATTAGCGCGCACCTGGCCCAGCGCGCAGCTCGTGACCACGCATGGTTTGGGCCACCGAGGAGGATTGAAAAATCCTGAAGTCATCAAGCAGGTTGTCGAATTCATCGCTTCTTAAATTGAGATCTCTTGATCGTAGATAAATTGAAAGCGCGCGCCCGCGCGCTGAAAAAGGAAGTGTACGCGCTGTATCTTGCCTACCGCGATCCGCGCACGCCGTGGTACGGGCGCGCCTTTGGCGCGCTCGTGGTGGCCTACGCCTTGAGTCCCATCGATCTGATACCCGATCCCATCCCCGTGCTTGGTTATCTCGATGATCTCGTGTTGGTCCCGCTGGGTATCGTGATTGCTATTCGACTCATTCCTCCACAGGCCATGGACGAGTCGCGCGCCAAGGCCGAAGATCTGATGAGATCCGGCAAGCCGGTTAGCTGGATCGGCGCACTGCTGATTGGAATAACTTGGGTTCTGGTGGTATTTCTGCTGATTCGCTGGGGCTTGGGCCTTTACTACGATTAGCCTTTATCCAGGCTACGATACGTTTCTAGGAGCGATAGCAAGATTTGGCTGGTGAAAGCATCCATCTTGCGCGCCATGCCGGCCCAGGCTTTCGCCGAGCGGATGGCTGCGCTTTCGTAGGACGCCAGCAAAGCTTCCTGCAGCGCGCTGCGGAAAAACAGGAATGCCTGTGTTGCTTCGAGCGAATTCAATCCGTGGCGGCGGCCAAGGGTGGCGTAGTCATAGCCTAAGGCGCGGGCCTCGGCTTTCCCCGCCTTGTCTTCCGACGCCAGGAATTTGTTCAACCCCTGCATCAGCTTGCGTCCACTGTGGGCGTATTCGCCGCGGGCGGCGGCGTCCAGCTTCTGGTACCAGGGCTCGGTTTCCAGTGCGCCTTCGCTGATCTGTATGCGGGTAATGCCCAGTGCGCTGCGGATCAGTTGGTCAGCTTCGGTTTTCGAGGCGTTGGCTCGCTGGGATTCGGCCCACAATTCTAGTTCGTGGCGGCGGAAGCGCCGGTGACCGCCGCGCGTGCGGTGACTAGGGAGGTGACCCAGGTCCGCCCAGTTGCGCACCGTGCTGGTATGCACGCCGAGCCATTTGGCGACTTCGCTGAGGGTTAGCCAGTCCTGGGACGTTTGGGGTTTGGTAGGCGTATATTCCATGGCGAATTAGCCTAATTTACCAATAAGTGTAACTCGGAACAATGTAGATTTTGTAGGTTTGGGGAAAGTTACAAAACCTGTGTTTACAAGTTCCCTGAAAGCAAGCACACTCTACCCGTCCTGTATGACAAACGACTCGCCCCATGACGACAGGCAGACGCCCCGCTCCAAGAATTCTGGAGGGGCTTTTCCTTTGCTGCTGGCTGCACTGGCTGTAATCATGGTTGGCTTGATTCTTTTCGCTCTGGGCGTCATCGTGGGACTAATCTCATTCTGAGGAGACTCAATGTCGTTCAATCAAATACTGCCCTTCATTTCCACGATCATCATCCTCGTTTTTGTCATCTCGGTCCTGCGGCGATACGTAGCCCGCCGCCAGGCGCATTTCCTGTTTTGGGGCATCGGGCTGGCCATGTTTGGCATCGGCAGTTTCGCCGAAGCCTATCTTTCGCTTGCCTGGAACCGCTGGGTGTTCTTCGGCTGGTATCTCTTCGGCGCCGCACTCAACGCGGCCTGGATCGGCCACGGCACTCTGGCGCTGCTGGTGCGCAAGCGCTGGGTGCAGGTGCTCACCGCGCTGCTCGTTGTCGGTAGCCTGTTTGCCACCTACTTGATGCTCCAGGCGATGCAAAATCTCGATGAGGATGTATTCACAACATTGAAACCCATCAGCGAACAGTATGGCACAAAACGTCTGGACCCCGGGGAGGACCCGCCGGCCGGACAAGAAGCTGTCGAGGTCACTTACCGCGGTGAACAAGTTACCGTGGTGCGCGGGCTGCTGCCGTTGGGCACTTCAGTCCGCCTGACGACTCCGTTCTTCAATATCTATGGACTCCTCACGCTGGTGGGCGGCGCTCTGTGGTCCGCATACTTGTTTTGGCGCAAGCAGGTGCTGCCAAATCGTGTGCTCGGCAATGTACTGATCGCGGTCGGCGCGCTGCTCATCGGCTTCGCCAGCGTCCTGACGCGGCTGGGTTATGGGCAATACCTGTATCTCGGCGAACTGCTTGCCGCCATCCTGATGTTCGCAGGCTTTCAGGCGGCAGCAAAGCCGCAAAAGATGGATGAGGCGGCCGCGTAGTTTCCATTCAGCGCGAAGACGATTAGAATCATGTCTCTTATGATGGATCGCATCAAAGGCATCGACCGCCGCACGCTGGGTACTGCCCTGATCTATATCGGCGTTTCGGTCTGGCTGGTTTATTTTTATTTGTTGAGCACCGATCGCGAAGTGTCGATCATTCCCTTCGTCATCGCGCACGTGACGCTGGTGGTCAGCGGCGCACGCTTGCGCGGCCGCTCACCGAAAGAACACAGCGAGCCGACCGCGGATGCCCGGCTGCGACGCATCAGCCGCATCCTGATCACGCTCGGCGTGCTCGCCTGGGCGCCGTATTTCTACATCACCCGCGCGCAGGGGATCGATACGGCCATCGGGCCGTTCCTCGCCGCCCACCTCACAGGTGTACTTTCCGGCATCGGGCTGCGCGTTTATTTGGAATTGAAGTAAAGAGCCGCGCAAACCAGAAGAGGGCAACACACGTCGTGTGCACCCCCTTTTCTTTAACTCGCCATCCTAATTAGCCATGCTGAGCGAGCAAACCGGCCGCAGGCCGCGTTACGACGCGAAGCATCCACCCTTACGATAATTTTCTGCATTGTGCTCGTGTACTAATTCTCCTTGATGCGCAGGACATTTATCCTTCCTCCCTTATGCTTTATCCTTGCATTTCCTCCCCCCGCGATCGCCCCAATGATAATGAACGGCTCCTCGCCCTTCGCCACCGCCTCCGGCAGCGCCGCGTCCGGCGGCTCGTGCGAAAGGTCTTCCTGAACAGCAAAGAATCTTAGATAAGGACGCCGTAATCTCGTACTGTGATCGCGTATGGTCCCGCGCAGCATAGGGTAGGCCGCTTCCAGCGCGTCCAGAATGCTGCGCTGAGTTACCGCGCCTTTCACTTCCAGTTCGATTTCAGGCTTGACGCGCGCCAGTTTTTGCAGATGATAGGGGAGCCTTACGCGCGCGCTCATTGAATGAAGATGAGCAGCACGCCTGACGGGTCAATTACATGCAGCAAACGCGCGCCGCTTTCTGTTTCCGGAGGCGATACGCGCATCCCTTTGAACTCGCCGCTTTCCGCCATCTTTTTCGTGTGCTGGTACCAGGCGTCAATATCATCGACGCCGATTAGCATCATGAAGTTGTTGGCCCAATCTTTAACGTAGTAGTTCTGCAATCGGAAACGGTTGCCGTTCAGCTCGCAATCAAATGTCCCGCCGAATCCTTCAGTCAGCGTGAAACCAAGCTCGGTATAGAAACGCTTGGACAGTTCGAAGTCTTTGGCCGGAACGTAAACCTTAAGGTCTTTGATTAATGGGGACATGGTTTTTGTAGGGCTGCTTGTGCCCGATTCAGAAATTCCTTAGTCTTTATTTGAGGGTTTGTACTTCCACGGATTTCACCGCGGGCAGATCGCGCACGATGGGCG